>JAOUFM010000002.1 GCA_029858205.1 Deltaproteobacteria bacterium
TACTATGGCTATAAGAATTTACCGGCACAAAGCAAAGGAGAATTCCATGAAGATATTGGACGCGCAGGCAAAACTCTCTATAAGGCAGAAAAAGGAATGGGGCGAGATACTCTCCGGGTTCGACTTCAGGAATAAGTACTCCATATTCGACGAAAGCGGCAAAGAGGTGCTCATCGCCGGCGAAACAGGCGGCTCGATAACAGGCTGGCTCGCAAGATTATTTCTAAAATCCATGCGGCCCTTCACAATAGAGATACTCGATACGGACGGCAAGGCCACCCTAACAATAAAGCGGCCTTTTCGTTTTTATTACCACTCTGTCGACGTGCTTCATCCGGATGGAAGGATTGCTGGCTCGGTAAAAAGGGAGTTCTCGATACTAAGGCGCAAATACACGGTCAAGGACGCCATGGGCCTGCCCATGTACTCCTTATTTGGCCCCATACTCAAGCCCTGGACATTCTTCATAAACGAGAACGAAAAAGAAGCAGGAAAGATAGTAAAGAACTGGTCTGGCGCGCTAAAGGAGGTCTTCTCTGCGGCAGACAACTTCGGTGTCGAGTTCCCTACCTCGGCAAACGCTGAGAAAAAGGCAGTGCTCCTTGGCGCGGTCTTTCTAATAGACTTCATGTACTTCGAAAGGCATAATTAAAAGCAACCCTACTCTTTACCCACCGCGCCGCCAACGGTTATATCCGGAATTCTTAGAGTAGGCTGCGCATCCGCAACCGGTACGCCCTGTCCGTCCTTGCCGCAGGTGCCGATGCCGAAGCCAAGGTCATTTCCGACCATATCGATGTTCTTTAGCACCTCGGGGCCGTTTCCGGTAAGCGTTGCGCCGCGAACGAGCTCTCCGACAACACCGTTCTCTATAAGGTAGCCCTCGGTTACCTCGAAAACAAAATCCCCGTTAACGGTATTGACCTGGCCTCCGCCCATTTTTTTGACAAAGAGGCCCTTATCTACTGACTTGAGTATTGCGGCAGGGTCGTCCTTACCAGGCGCTATCATCGTATTGGTCATGCGTACAATTGGCCTGTGGTGGTAGGACTCGCGTCTGCCGTTGCCGGTAGATTCGACATTATCCTTCATCGCTGTCAGGCGGTCGTACATGTATGTCTTCAAAACGCCGTTCTCGACAAGCACCGTTCTCTTTGTCGGGCTTCCCTCGCCATCGAAGAACCCGGAGCCGCGCTTAAAGGGTATTGTGCCGTCGTCTATGACCGTAATGAGGCTGCTTGCGACCTTCTCGCCGACCTTCCCAGAATACACAGAGAGCCGCTCCTGCGCAAGGTCTGCCTCAAGCCCGTGCCCAACGGCCTCATGTATCATCGTCCCGCCTGCCTCGAATGAAAGAACGACCGGCATCTTTCCGCCAGGAGCCTTTTTCGCGCCAAGCATCATGACAGCGCGTCTTGCCGCGACCTCTGCGACCTTCTCTGGCGGCGTTTCCTCGAATATCTCGAACCCCGCAACCCCTCCGACCGGCTCGTACCCGGTCTGTATGACGCCGCCCTCTTCGGCAACGGCCTGGCAAAGGTAGAGTATCGAACTTCTATTTTCCTCGACATGGTCGCCAAGGGAATTGGCAACTACGACCTTCTTAACGCCGTCGCCGTATACTACCTTTACCTGCTTTATCCTTTTATCGAACCCCCTTGCCACCTTATTGCCAAGGTTCACGAGACGTATCTTTTTCTCGAGGGTTTCATCCTCTGCCGGGCTCTTTATGCCAAACCCCGGGGCCAGGCGCACCTTACGCATGTCCATGGCAGCTACCGGCGCGCCGTCCCCAACCGCAGCGGCAAGTGTGGAGGCAACGTCAAGAAGCGAGGAGTCGCTTAAATCATTGGTATATGCGTAATAGGTCTTAAAGTCGGCTATAACGCGCACCCCTGCGCCGCGGTCGCGCCCTGTAACTACCTTCTCTATCCTGTCCTCTTCAAGGGTGATTGACGTAGACGACGTGTCCTCTATATACACCTCTGCAAAAGAGCCGCCCCTTGAAAGGGCTTTTTTAAGAATCTTTGCAAAATCGATATTGCCTGTAACAGATGTCATGAAATCTCCTTTGAGCGAGTAAAGCCGCTAAAAAAGTATAGCAACGCAGTGGCAACGCGGTCAAGGATATATTTATAGCGGAATCTGTTGAACATCGGCCTTATAACAGCTATAATTAAATACACGGCGCACGAGGCGCCCAAAAGACCATGAAAAGACTGCGCATACTGACAATTGCCTTTGCCATTACGCTTATCTCGGCCCTCCCTGCCCTTGCGGAAATATATAAATGGACCGATGACAAGGGCGAGGTCTACTATTCCATGGACAAGGAAAGCATCCCGCCCAAATACCTGCCCAAGGCCGAGGTGGTAAAGGGCGGCACTGTCAATATAATAGAGACCCCGAAAACCCCGGCCTCTACGACTACGAACACCACGTCCGCCACGACAACAAACAACCGCCTCGATTCCACATGGAGAAACGGCAGGAGCGGCCACGACGACGCGGTGGACTCGCGCCCGAGCCACAAAAAGCCGGTGCTCGTGTACTTCTACACGGACTGGTGCCCGTACTGTAAAAAACTCGAATCGAGCGTGCTTAGCTCGCCAGACGTAGTAAACGCGCTAAAGGACGTGAAAAAGGTGCGCATAAACCCTGAAAAAGGCAAGGACGAGTACACGCTTGCGACCAAGTACGGGGTAACGTATTATCCCTCTCTCTTCATAATAACGCCAAAGAACCCTGCGCCAAGACGCGTTAATTCGCACTGGAGCGAGGACTCGTTCATCGCGGAAATCAACGCATCGAAATAAGACGCGCCTTAAAACACCTACCCTCTTCTACGAAGCCCTGCTTTATAGTATAATCCAAGAATGGAACTTTTCGACAAGACACCGGTAAAAAAGACAGCCAGGCCGTCCCCTCTTGCAGAACGCATGCGGCCAAAAACGCTCGGTGAGTACAGGGGCCAGGCCCATCTCGTTGGCGAGGATAAGCTCCTAAAAAAAATACTTGCCTCCGGCGACATGCCCTCACTTATCCTCTGGGGCCCGCCCGGGAGCGGAAAGACCACACTTGCGCGTATTATAGCAGAATCCTCGGGCGCAGAGTTCGTGTCCTTTTCGGCGGTACTTTCCGGGGTAAAGGAAATTCGCGACGTAACCAAACAGGCAGAGATAAACCTTCTTAAGGGCAAGAAGACCGTGCTCTTTGTAGACGAAATCCACCGCTTCAACAAGGCGCAGCAGGACGCCTTCCTTCACCACGTGGAGGACGGCACCATAACGCTAATAGGCGCAACCACCGAGAACCCGTCATTCGAGCTTAACGCGCCGCTTCTATCGAGGTGCAAGGTTCTAACGCTTGAGCGGCTCTCCGACTCAGACATCCTCTCACTTCTCAAAACAGCGCTCTCTGACAATGAACGCGGCCTGAAGGCGCAAAATGTCGAGATAGAGGACGACTCTCTCGAATTTATCGCGGCATTTTCGCACGGAGACGCAAGGGAAGCCCTTAACACCCTCGAATGCGCTGTGATGATGACAAAGCCAGAGGCAGAGAGGCGCACTGTCTCGCTAGATACTGTCAAAGAGGCAATGCAGAAAAAATCCGTGCTCTATGACAAAACAGGCGAAGAGCACTATGGCGTCATATCTGCATTCATAAAGAGCATGCGGGGAAGCGACGCGGACGCTGCATTATACTGGCTTGCGCGCATGGTAGAGGCAGGCGAGGACGCGTTATTTATAGCGAGGAGGATGGTCATATTCGCCTCAGAGGACATAGGCAACGCCGACCCCGAGGCCATAAGGGTTGCGCTCTCGGTAAAGGACTCTGTTGATTTCGTCGGCATGCCAGAAGGGTTTATCCCTCTTGCACAGGGGGTTACCTACCTCGCAACAGCTCCAAAATCAAATGCCTCGTACATGGCATACCTCGAGGCAAAGGCGGATGTCGAGCGACACGGCGCCCTGCCCGTGCCGCTTCATCTTAGGAATGCCCCTACGAAGATGATGAAGGAGATGGGGTACTCCAAGGGCTATAAATACCCTCACAACTACGAAGGCTCGAAGGTCGAACAGGACTACATGCCTGAGAAGCTTAAAGGGAAGAAATACTACAAACCGCCTGAGAGAAAAAAATAGCTCAACTTGCCGAAACCGGCCTTTTCAGAAAAAGCCACGCAAAAATGCGCCTCAAAAGCGCTATCATAAGAAGCGACCAGACGAATATCGCCGCCCATATCATGTAGTGCGACACCTGATGCAGGGGCTCGAACTCGGCTGCAAGGGAAATCTGGTAACTTGCAACCGTATACATGCCAAGCGGAAATACGATGCTCCACTGCCTCGGATCGTATGTAAACGGTATGTCCTTTACATACCGCCTCCAGAACCCGATTACGAGAAGAAGAGGTATCCACCACGTTGCCCAGCCCCATGTAAGAAGGGCGATTGCGTCTATCACGGCATGCACCTCGTATAATACCGTTATGAGCGGCGAGGCCATGTCAAGGCCGCTTCCGGCGTTCGCGCTTATCGCTGCTGCGCCCATGATTACCCACATCTGAGGGGTGTAGTCCTCGGTCTTCATCTCGAGAAAGAATATGCGGTATGAAAAAAGCACCACCAGTATGGCGTAGAGCATGAGACCCAGGCCCCAGAGAAGAAAAAGACAAAGCATCATGAGCTTGTCGTACTCGCCTACCTCGGTGATGACCTTTAGCCCGAGGAGCACGAGCGACTGCGTGCCTACAATGCAGATCAACCACGCGCCGTCCATTATATTGATGCCCTTTTCGCGGTGGAATATGGTGAGCACTCCGAAGCTGCAGTACAAGAGCGCTGCCCACGCTATAAGGGCCAGTATCCAGAAGGCGAAGGCTGTTTTTTCATACCCGTGCGTGTAGAGTATCATCCCTACGATACAGGTAGCAGCGACAAAGGTAAAAAAATTGAAGGTAAGGCGGGGGTTGAGTAAATCGCCCCACACGGCCCCGGGGAACTTCGCTATGCGCCACGCATACACGCCGCAAACGGCAACAAAGGTCAAAAGCGCCATCACGGCCATGAAGTCAGAGAACCGCGTCATGCCGAGCACGTCGAAGCCAACCGATATTATGCCGGTTGCCATGGTCATGGCAAAGTAGCCTGGGTAGAGCCCTTGAAGCCACTTAAGCCTATAGCCGTGCCAATCCCTATGTTCGAGTTCTTCCGTAGTCATATGAGAACAGTTTAGCACAAGTAGATTAAGGCGGCATTAACCGCGCCGCACTTAATGGGACTTTGCCCATGGATATGTATAGGGAAAAAACAGCCCTTTATGCCGTTTTAAAGGCATAAAGGGCATACACTGGAAAATCGTTTTCGTGATTTATGCGGACTTATCCGCGGCCTTTAGCGAGATAAAGAACTTGGTGCCCTCGCCCTTCCTGCTTGTAAAACCTACCTTGCCGTCAAGGAACTCCTCGCCAAAGAGCTTCATCGAGTATGTGCCTATGCCGCGCCCTATCTCGGACTTCGTGCTGAAGTTTCGCTGAAATATCCTTTTTGTTAGCGGCTCGGGGATTACGGCGTTGTTTGTCACGCAAAGCATGACCTCGCCGTCCACGACCTCTACAGACAAGCCAACCGACTCTCCCGGCTCGCTTGCCTCAAAGGCATTAACGAGCATGTTGCCAAGCACCCTAAGTATCATGTAACGGTCGGTCGAAATATATGCCTCTGGCACCGGAGCTATGGAGACCTTTTTCTCTTTGGCAGAGGCATGGTTGGAATACATGGCAAAGAGCTCGTTTACAACGTCCTTTACCGCAATAACGCGCATATCGGGCCTGTAGACGTCGCGCTCCATGTTAACAAGCATGCGCTGCATGGAGACCTCGTTTGCGAGGTACGACGACATGCGCATCAACTCGCTAGAAAGGTTTCCGTCCTTGTCTTTTTGCTGTTCCCAGAGAAGCTCCGAGGTGCAAAGAAGCGAGCTTACGATGTTGCTTATGTCGTGGAAGAACACCTGCTCGAGCGCGGCCCAGCGCTTGAAATATGTAAGGTCCTGCATGAAAACAAGACAGAATGTGCGCCCGTTATACTCAAGCGGCGCGGTCTTCACCCTTAAATAAATATCGGACTTGCCGCCAGACTGCTCGATAGTGATGGAGCAGTCCTTCTCAACGCCGGTTATCTTATCGAGGGTCGTGACGATGGCAATCGTTGCTCCGCAGGTAGAGCAGTACTCGCTAGTGCCGCACCCGCCGGGCATATCGTGCGAGTAGATGCACTTTATGGCCTCGCCAAGCCTCATGCCAAAGACCTTCTTGACTTCCTCTATGCCAAGGGCCTTTAGCATCTCGTCGTTTATCGCAACTATCTGCCGCTTGTCGTTTAAGACAACGAACATGCCGCCAACGGTCTTTAGTATGCCGTCTACAAGGGCGCTGTTGGCAACGAACGTGATATCTCTTTCGAGTTCCTTATCCGTGCTCCGCTCTGCAGATGCGAAATATGTCTCTCTTTTATCGCTCATATTGCAACATGAACTATTCTATAGAAATAAAACCTGAAATGCAAGGCAAAAAATAGCACAAATACAACAAGGTTGTCCCATTTGTGCACAACACCGTGTTTCTGAAGGATATTTTGAATTGTTCTAACTTATAATTTTTGCTATTTATTAATCAGCCCTGTATATATGCCATACAACCATCGGCTTGTAAAAAACACTCTATTACCAAACAGCAGCTGCTACGCAAAAATATCCTTTAAATACAAATAGATATACCGACATGCGCAGTATGGTAAATACAGGTTCTGTTTGTCTTTATCTCTGATCGTGCACCTTTAACAGCTACTGCCGCTTAAGCTTCATACTGATAAACTGAATCAAATCAGCTTGTTGGAGGATATGGCGCCTCGATTGTCAACCCTTACATCATACAGGTTGACAATGATACGGGCATGTGGTAAAAATTACGGACATGCACGAACTACTAAAAAAAGCTCGGGCTCTTGGCGAGAAGGCCGTTGGACTGGATGCAAAGGACGCGCTTAGAGCAGCCAAAGAGGCCGATATGTTTGCCCTGCTTACTGTTACGGACGCCATACGCCGCTTTCATAAAGGTGTGGAGATAAACCTCTGCGGCATAGTGAACGCAAAGAGCGGGCTTTGCAAGGAAGACTGTTCATTTTGCGCGCAATCGGCAAAGTACTTAGCCAATAGCCCCGAGTACCCGATGCTCTCCTCCGACGAAATAGCTGAAAAAGCAATGGAGGCTGCGAGAGGCGGAGCAAGAGAGTTCTCGATAGTCACAAGCGGCACGAAGGTGTCGAAAGGCTCGGACGTAGAAAAGCTTCGCGGCGCAATCAAGAAAATAAATACGGAAACCGGGCTCGAGAGCTGTGCTTCGCTTGGCATAATGGATGAGGAAACCCTGCTCTCTCTAAAAGAAGCGGGGCTGCACAGCTACCACCACAACCTCGAGACATCGAGAAGCTTTTTCCCGAAGGTCTGCACTACACATGCTTACGATGAAGACTTAGACACCATAAAACGCGCAAAGAAGCTCGGGTTCTACGTGTGCTCGGGCGGGATATTCGGCCTTGGCGAGTCCTGGGACGACAGAGTCGAGCTTGCCGTGACATTAAAGGACGCTGGAACCGACTGCGTGCCGATAAACTTCTTAAACCCGAGGCCGGGCACGCCGCTAGAAGGCGCAAAAAACCTGACCCCCGAGGAATGCCTTCGCATAATCGCGCTATTTCGTCTGATGATGCCTGCAAACGATATAATAGTTTGCGGCGGCAGGCAGGTGAACCTTAAAACCCTTCAGCCCCTCATATTCGCAGCCGGCGCAAACGGCATGATGGTCGGCAACTACCTCACCACAAAAGGCAGTCCGGTTGAGGACGACATGGCAATGCTAAAGGACCTGGGGCTTCGGCCCAGGGGAAAGTAACGCCGTGGAGCGCATCGAAAAAGTTCTCATTGAAATCGACGAAAAGGGACTTAGACGCACGCTAAGGACTACCGTGTTCCATGACGCAGTGCGCGTATCCATAGACACCAAAGACGCCCTTCTTTTCTGCTCGAACGACTACCTCGGTCTATCAAAGGATAAGCGCGTAATAGAGGCCACCATAAAGGCTACGGAAAAGTACGGCGCAGGAAGCGGCGCTGCCCGCCTGATATCTGGCACGATGGAGCCGCACACAGAACTCGAAGAGAAAATCCTGACATTCAAGAAAACCACGGCAGCGCTTCTATTTAATTCCGGGTACGCGGCAAACACAGGGGCAATACCCGCGTTAATAGGAAGGGACGGCGAGATTTTCTCCGATAAACTGAACCACGCCTCCATCGTTGACGGCTGCATTCTGAGCCGTGCAAAACTCACGCGCTACAGCCACGCTGACATGAATTCGCTCGAAGATACGCTGAAAAAATCCAAGGCGAATGAAAAGCTCATTATAACGGATTCGGTATTTAGCATGGACGGCGATATTGCGCCAATCAAGGACATGGCGCTGCTTGCCGAAAAATACGACGCCCTTCTCTACATCGACGACGCGCACGCTACCGGAACACTCGGAAAAGCAGGACGAGGCTCGCTCGAACACTTCGCCATAGAACACAACGAGCGCATCATACAGATGGGCACGCTTGGCAAGGCGCTTGGCACGTTCGGGGCCTTTATAGCCGCCGACAAAAAAATAATCGAGCTTCTTATAAACAGCGCAAGGAGCTTCGTGTTTACGACCTCCCTGCCGCCGTCGATCTGCGCCTCTGCCGTAAAGGCAATAGAGATAATAGAAAAAGAACCGGGGCTTGTGAAGCTATTACAGGAGAACGCATCCCTGATGCGCGCGGAGCTTGAAAAGCACGGCCTCGATACCATGCAGAGCGAAACGCAGATAATACCGGTAAATGCCGGCGACGCTAAAAAATGCGCGACTGCGAGCAGAGCGCTCCTTGAAAAGGGGTTTTTCATACAGGCAGTGCGGCCTCCGACCGTGCCGGATGGCACATCGAGACTTCGAATCACCGTAAGTGCCGCGCACTCTAAGGAAGATATAATCAAGGCAGCTATAGCAGTAAAAGAGACGCTACATGGCTGACGTAAAGAAAATACTCGTGCACGGCTGGGCAACGGATGCACGCGTGTGGGATGGCGTAAAAAACAGCATGGATGGCGCTGCCACGCTTACCCTGCCATCGCACGAAAGCAAAGCGGCCGCCGCATGGGATTCGCCTACACTCGCTCCTGCGCTCGCGGCACTTACAAAAGCTGCCGGCGCCTCACCTGCAATCGGCATCGGCTGGTCGCTTGGGGCAAAGGTATTAATGAAGGCAGCGGCAGACGGGCTTATTAACTTAAAGGCCCTTATCCTTATTGCACCGACACCGTCGTTTGTAAAACGCGAAGGCTTCGAGTTCGCGCAGAGCCGGGCGCTTACAAGAAGAATGCGCGTTGACATGCAAAAAGACCCGGCTGCCACACTAAAACGCTTTTACAGATTGAACTTCACGCCCGAAGAAATGGAAACAAATGCGGCAAAGACCTTTATCGAAAAATACGAGACATCGGGTGGCTTCGACTATAACGGAGTTACAAACGCCCTCACCGCGCTTATGGAAACAGACTTAAAAGATGACGCTGCAAAAATAAATGTCCCGACCCTCCTTATTCACGGAAGTGCTGACGAGGTAGTTCCGCTTGAGGCTTCGGTCTGGCTGCACAAAAAGATAAAGAATTCAACGCACGTTATTATCGAGGGCGCGGGGCACGCGCCGTTTTTGACAGAGGAAGAAACCTTTATCGGCGCGATAAAGGCGTTTTTAAAGGGTATCTAAAAATGTTCGACAAACTGCTTGTAAAAAAATCATTCTCGCGCGCAGCCGCCACATACGACCGCCACGCGTCATTTCAAAAGGAAATAGCCGCAGAGCTTGCCGAGCTAATCGACGCACACCCCGGGCTAACGCTTGACATCGGCTCAGGCACGGGAGCGGTCGCAAGGCTTCTAAAGAAGAAATGGCCGGACATAAACGTCTTCTCAACTGACATAGCAGAAGACATGCTAAAGGTCGCAAAGGAGAAGCTAAACGGAAGCTCCAACATGCTCGTTACCGCGGATTTCGAAAGGCTCCCGTTTGCCGCATCATGCTTTGATACCGCTCTCTCGAGCCTGTCGTATCAGTGGGCAGCGGACATTGGCGCGGCCTTCAGGGAAACACAGCGCGTGCTAAGGCCCGGCGGCCGCTTCGCGTTCTCGACACTTGGCCCGGATACCATGCGCGAGCTAAGGGAAAGTATCGGCGCTGCGATACTCGCAACAGATAAGGATGCCAGAATGCCGAGCTCCGATAACTTCGCCGCAGCCATTGACATCGAGACCGCTCTTTCGAAGGCCGGGTTTTCGGGCATACACATGGAACGAAGCACAAGAAAGCGCGCGTACAGAAGCTTTAACGAGCTGCTCTTGACGCTAAAGAAAATCGGCGCAATCGCTCCGGCAGACCCGGAAAAGGCCGTGTTCACTAGCCCTGCGCTTTTAAAGGAAGCCTCGCGTGTCTACGCCGAAAGGTTCCCCTCCCCTGACAAGACATCCATCATGGCGACATACGAGGTGTACTTCGTAACGGCCGTAAAAGACCCTATCAGCAAAACATAAAAATATACTTAATTTTCCACCCGCTTAGTGGTAAAATCCAACAATGCAGGCAACACAAGACCCTATCGAGCAACAAGATCTATTCTACCTTGCCGTGCGCCCTGTATCCGCAGAGCCCGCAATCGTTGAAACTCGCCTCGACGAGCTCGCTAACTTAACGGGCCTAAATAAGGCCGACATAAAACACCGCCTGACCGGAACATCACCGCGCGTGCTGCATACTGCAACCGACGGCAAGGAGCTTGCGAGGATAGCCTCCGCACTTCGCTCCAACAAGTACCCTGCCGTCGTTATACACAAACGTGAGATAAAGGCAGGCCCGGCCCCCATCGCGGCAAAGTCCATGAAGGACGAAGGCGGCGTAATAAGCCTCCTTGACATAAACGGCAAGACGCTTCTCTCCCTGGACAAAACGAGCAGATGTGTAGTGGCGCTCACGGCAAAGAAGATAGAGGACTTACGGCAGGCGCGCTTTATGGCAGTAACATCGCGCGGCAAGGCCTCGATATCCGAAGAGGACCTCTTGCGCTTCATCTTCGCAATGCACCCGGTGATGACCATATTTACGGCAGGAAGCGACACGCCGATAGAAATAGACTCAACGCGCTTCAACTTCACGAGCCTCGAGGGCGAAAATAAGGGCGCTGCCTCACAAAACTTCCCGGTCATACTCGGAAAAATAAAAAGCCGCGTAGCGCTGCTGCTTCTGGACACAGGATTTGGCGCGACCTCTCTGCCGTTTCTACCGGACGAGACCATAAAGAGCTTTCCCCTGTACTCGCGCTTCATATTCCTTTGCGCAAAGGGCGGGCTGTTTGCGGAGATAAAATCCACGGTCGAGATAAAAGGACAATCGCACATAGCCGCCCTCGGCGGGCTTTTCATGATAGGGCCGCTTGTCACGGGAAAGATGGACGCAAAAACAGCGCAGCAGCAGCCGATTCCCGGCAGTGCGAGCATCGCTGAGAAGATAACCGCGCAGCAAGGCGCAGCGCCGCAGACTGCGGCAGCCGGTGGCGCTATGGAGGCCGCGGTGGCCATACTTCCAGAGGCCGTGATAGTAGAGCGTCCCGGCATTTTCTCCTTAAAGGGCTACGTTCTCTCTCGCGCGCCGTGGGCCGCGCCGTTTATGCGCTCGACATGGTATGCCCTCTGGAGCGCCATTAACATAAGCATCGCCACACTGTCTCTAGCAATAGCATTCCAGGGCGAAGAACCGGCCATCGCGCTGCCAGGCGTGATATCACTCGGGCTTCTCATGTTCTCGCACTCTCTGGTGCTCATGAAAAGAAAGCGCGACTTCGAGAACTGCCCGACGAGCAAGATAGGCACCATGCCCATGGGCGAGGTCGAGGTGCAGGGCACTGCCAGGATGCGCTACCTTCTAAAGGCCCCGTTCTCGCTTGTCGAATGCGTGCACTTTCGCTACGAAGTATACAAGGTAGTGCGCTCAAATAAATCCACCAGAGAAGTGCTCGTAGAATCCGGCTACAGCGGCAACGTCCCGTTTATCATAGAAGACGAGAGCGGAACAACACAGGTGCTACCCAAGGGCGCGCTCCTTCATGCCGGATTCAAGAGCACGTACTCGGGTTCGCAGTATCAGCAACTCCTTGCCGCAAGGATGATAACAGGCGATAAAATTGTTGAAACAATCGTTACCCCCGGAACGAACCTCTACGTCAAAGGGTACGCGCACAGGAGAAAGTCCTCTGCCGAGGAAAAAACGAAAAAGCGGCTCGCCAAGCTCCAGGAACTTAAGGCAGACCCCATGAAGATGGCGAAGTTCGACAAAGATAACGACGGCAAACTGAATTCAAGCGAATGGGACACGGCGGTAAAGCACTTGGATGACGAGCTCATGGCCGAGGTTATGAAAGAAGGAAGCGCAAAGGACGCCGTGGCCATAGGCGAACACCCATCGGGCGGGCTCTTCTATATCTCGGATAAGTCGGAAGAAGAACTTTTATCTTCCATGAAGTTCAAGATACCGGTTCTCCTTGGCGGAGGGATACTGCTGACAAGTACCGGCATATTTTTTATCGTACAGCTTGGCATCGCGCAGGAGATTGCAAAATACATCATGGAATTCTTCCGGTAATAACCGCCAGGCATCTATTTTCCGTTGCAATCGGACGCGTCTAAAAACGCATCAAGAATATCGATAACGATTGTAACAGCGGCAAATACTGCATAAAGATACGCTGCCCTGCCCCATGGAACAACGGGAAGATTCTTTATTTTAAAACAACTCTTTGGTACAATTTTGCCATGCAAGCCACCTTTAGACAGCACGACCTCTTCCATCTTGTTGTGCGCCCGGTATCGGCTGAGCCAGATACCGTAGCAAAGCACCTTGACAAACTCACAACCATAACCGGCCTCAAAAAAGGCGACATACTCCGGAGCATGACCGGCTTCTCTCCCAGAATACTGCTCTCATCGACTGACGGCAAGAAACTGATGGATCTGGCATCAGCTTTACGGGCAGACAAATACCTTGCCACCGTGATACACGATGGAGACATAAACACCGCTCCACCCCCTATACGTGCGGCATACATAAAAGACGAAGGCGAGACAATAAGCCTTCTGAACAATAAAGGAGAAGTCATACTGACGATAGACCAAACAACGCTGTGCATAGCCGTGCTCACGGCGCAAAAAACCGAGGACTTGAAACAAGAGAGCATTACCAAGGCCGCGGCGGGCGGCAAAGCCGGAAAGCCAACCGAAGACCTTTTAAAGTGCATATTCGCAATGTCCCCCATGATGACAGTATTCAGCGCAAGCAGCGACACACCAATCGAGATAGACTCAACACACTTCGACTTTACCGGTCTCGTCCGCTGTAAAAATAACGACGCGGAACAGAACTTCCCGGTCATTCTCGAAATGATAAACAATAGCGCCGACCTTTTCCTCCTCGACGCATACTTTGGCGACACATCGCTGCCCTTTATTCATGGCGACTCGACTAAGGACTTCAGGCTTTACTCACGCTTCATACTCCTTTGCGCAAAGAACGGGCTTTTCTCGGAAATGGAAGCGATACTGCTGACAGACCATTATTCGCCGCTTGCGGCCTTTGACGGACTTCTCATAACAGGGCCGTTGTTTCAAGAGGAGA
This sequence comes from Deltaproteobacteria bacterium, assembly GCA_029858205.1. Lineage (NCBI taxonomy): Bacteria > Pseudomonadati > Myxococcota > Myxococcia > Deltaproteobacteria bacterium. Next base: position 13,804 of record JAOUFM010000002.1, read on the forward strand.
TAGAGATAAAAATACCGACACCGCCGCCTTTTGACACTGAAAATGCCGCCCAAAAAACGGCCTTGCCGCAAGAAACGTCTTTCATGGATGAAATAAATAAAGCCCAAGAAGCAATACCTGGGGCCATAATAATGGACCGCAGCATAGACGGCTCCATACTAAACCGCGTCCCCTGGGCAGCGCCGTTAATGAGACCGACATGGTACGGCAGATGGACATCTGTCACGTTGAGCCTCCTCGTCCTATCGCCCGTCATAGTGTTATTCACGAAAAACTCCATTCCGGTATTCCTTGGCCTCCTATCGCTCGGGCTTGTCATGTTTTCGCACTCTCTGGTGCTCATAAAAAGAAAGCGCGACTTAGAGAACTGCCCGACAAGCAAAATCGGCACCATGCCCATGGGCGAGGTCGAGGTGCAGGGTACCGCAAGAATGCACTACCTTCTTAAAGCCCCGTTCTCAAAAAGAACATGCGTGTACTTCAAATACGAAATATACACAACCGATCTTCCGCGCGAAACAATCATAGAGGTCGGCTATAGCGGCAACGTCCCCTTCATAATAGAGGACGACAGCGGCAAAGCCCTAGTGCTGCCAAAAGGCGCCATCCTGCAGACAGAACTTGAAAAAACATTTTCCAGCTGGCGGCTGCGAGCGAAACTTGAATCGCTTAAAAAATACGGGGACAAAGTGGTCGAAACCATCATCAGGCCCGGGACAAACCTTTATGTAAAAGGTTATGCGCACAGAACACAGGAATCTGCCGAAAAGAGAACAGAAAAGAAACTCGCAAAACTGAGGAAACTAAAGGCCGACCAGAAGAAGATGGCAATGTTCGACAAAAATAACGATAGCAAAATCGATGCACACGAATGCTACGATATCGCAAAGCACATCGACGAGGAACTTGACGCCGAAGCCACCAAAGAAAAAAACGCAAAAGATTCGGTTGTCATCGGCGAACATCCACATGGCGGGCTCTTCTATATCTCAACCGAACCCGAAAACAAGATTATCGAGTCCATCGGGCTCAAGATACCATTTCTGCTTGCCACAGGAATACTGCTCGTAAGTACCAGCACATTGATTCTTTTGCACCCGGATATCGCGCAGGAGATCGCCAAATACGCCATAAAGTTTTTCCCACAAAAATAACCGCCAGGCATCTATTTTCCGTTGCAATTGGGCGCAGTCAAGTATATATTAGAAAGCAGACAGAACTACCCGGCCTGACGGCCTGAGACAAAAGGAGGATACGAAAATGAGCATCACACTTGCGATAATCGTTGCCGTCGCGCTTATTTTCATCGCCATGCTGTTCTACGCCGTGAGCATATATAACGGGCTCGTCACGGTAAAAAACAACGTCGAGAAGAACTGGAGCAACATCGACGTCCTCTTGAAGCAGCGCTTCGACGAAATACCAAAGCTCGTTGCCGTGTGCGAAAGATACATGAAGCACGAAGCAGAGACCCTTGAAAAGGTCACCAAGGCGCGTGCCGCCATACAGAACGCCCACGGAGTGGCCGAGCAGGGGCAGGCAGAGAACTTCCTCTCGCAGACACTAAAGAGCCTCTTTGCGGTCAGCGAGAACTATCCGGAGCTGAAGGCCGACATAGGTTTCAGGCAGCTCCAAGGCCGCGTCTCGGAGCTCGAAAACGAGATATCGGACAGAAGAGAGCTCTTCAACGACAGCGTCAACATCTACAACATACGCATAGAGCAGATCCCGGACGTTATCGTAGCCGCGCTTCTGGGATACAAGGCAAAAGAGCTCTGGAAGATAAACCCCGCGGAACGAGAGAATCAACCAATAAAGTTCTCAATGTAAAAAATCGCTTCGTAGAACGCAAAAACAAAAGGCCGGCGCTTCATGCGTCGGCCTTTTCATTTTCAGTCAAAGTAAAAGCCCTATTTGTCGAACCTGATACTCTCGGCTATCGTCCTGAAGGTTCCCTCGTAACCGGCGTAACTATCGGGTGTGGCCGTACATGTAACGACAAAGGCCTTGGCGCCATGCAATATCACGTATATAAGCGCCTTGTACTCTGCGCCCTCATACACGTGCCTGTAGACCATCCACCCTGCCTGGTTGCCGTCTATAAGCAGACTGCCGCTGTCGAGCCTGGCATAATCCGTGACCTTGGTTGCTATGCCGGCGTCCGCAGCCTTCATGTATGCGTCCACAGTCATAATCTCGCCCGAGAGCTTCTCTGTAAGAACGTTCACGTTCTCTGTCATATTATCGGCATCGTTCTCCCTTGGGCTCACGCCTATGACTATAGTATCGTACATGTTTTCCTTGAAGCCCCATGTCTTGGGGAAAGTTATTGAAAACCCGTGCTCGGCGTTCCGGTAAACATTTCCAGGCGCGCTCTGCTTCTCCTCCTTGACAGGAGCAGAAGCGCACCCTGCCAAAACAGCAGCGAGCATCGCTGTCAGCGTAAAAACAAACATTCTTCTTGCCGTATAAAAGACCATAAAACCTCCTTACCGGATTATAACGTTCTCGTGCCTCTGCAACACCGGCCCATTCCATATACCACGATAAGCGCGCATGTTCAAGCCGTATCCGCTTTCTTGTCTAAATACCCGGGAAATGCTAAACTACGGCGTATGCATTCAAAGAGCGCAAAACTCAGGGCAGCTGACAAACGTCTTATCTGGCATCCGTTTACACGGATGCTCGAATGGGAAAGCTCAACGCCCGTTGTCATAGAAAAAGGTGTTGGCTCTACCCTCATCGACACAGAAGGCAAACGCTACATCGACGCATTCTCGTCTTTATGGGTAAACGTCCACGGCCATAACAAAAGGGAAATAAACGCGTCGATAAAAAAACAGCTGGACAAGATCGCACACTCCACGCTGCTCGGGTATTCTAACGTACCATCCATAGAGCTTGCAAAGCGCCTGGTAAAAATAGCGCCAAAGGGGCTTACAAAGGTATTTTACTCCGACAACGGCTCAACTGCCGTTGAAATAGCGCTAAAGATGGCCTTTTACGCCGGAGTCAAATCCGGCAGGACGAAGTTCATAGCATTCACCGGCGCGTACCACGGCGATACCGTTGGTTCGATGAGTGTCGGAGAGATAGACGAGTTCGTGGGACGCTATAAGCCGCTCATGTTCGACAGTTTCAGGGCGCCGTACCCGCACTGCTACCGCTGCATTCTAAAAAAGGAGTATCCGTCGTGCAAGCTCGCCTGCGTAGCGGAGTTCGAGAAAATTCTTAAAAAGCACGGCAAAAAAATCGCTGCCTGCGTAATCGAGCCGCTTATCCAGGGCGCAGCAGGCATGGTCACTTCGCCACCTGGCTTTTTAAAAGAGATACGGCGGCTAACGAAAAAATACGGCGTTCTTCTTATCGCGGACGAAGTGGCCACGGGCTTTGGCCGCACAGGAAGGATGTTTGCCTGCGAGCACGAGGACGTAAGGCCTGATTTTCTCTGTCTTGCCAAAGGGCTAACCGGAGGCTATCTGCCGCTAGCCGCGACACTTACGACCGAGGCAATTTATAAAACATTTCTCGGGACAAAGGAAAGCCCGGACGCCTTTTACCACGGCCACACGTACACAGGAAACCAGCTCGGGTGCGCCGCCGCTATCGCAAGCCTCGACATATTCAAAAAAGAACAGACCATAAAAAAACTCACGCCGAAAATCAAGCTCCTCAAAGACGGCCTCGCGGCCTTCAATGGCATGGCGCACGTCGGCAACGTGAGGCAATGCGGCATGATGGCTGCAATAGAGCTCGTAAAGGACAAGAAAACAAAGCAGCCCTTCCCTGCCAGGCTTCGCGTCGCAAGGCGCGTATGCAGCGAGGCCGAGAAGATGGGCGTAATCATACGCCCGATAAACGACACCATAATCATCATACCGCCGCTTTCCATAAAAGCTGCGGAACTAAAAACTATCCTGTCGGTACTGCATAAGTCCATCAAAAAGGTCCTGCACCGGCATGACATGTACGGACAAAGGACACCATGAAAAAGCTACTTACCCTGCTCTTCGTGCTTCTCACTGCCGCACCTCCTGCATTTGCCGACGGCATTGCGGATGCAGTGGAAAAAGGCGACAAAGCAAAAACAGAAAAATTTCTAAAGGAGCCGGCAACAGACGTAAACGCAAAATTCGATAACAACGTCACGCTGCTTCACATGGCTGTATTTTTCGGGCAGAAGGATATTGCCGAACTACTTATATCGAAGAACGCGGACGTAAACGCCCAAATGCAAGACGGAACAACGCCGCTGCACATTGCGGTGCGCGCAAACCGCACGGACATAGCCTCGCTTCTTATCGCAAACGGCGCGGACATAAACGCCAAAACCAAGACCGGCACCACTGTGCTGCATAATGCCGCACTTAAAGGGCGCCCGGAAACGCTGCGGCGGCTGGCATCGAAAGGAGCCGACGTCGGCGCACGAGACAACAACAAGCTTACCGCGCTCCACATAACGGCACGCGCCGGGCACACGGAGGCTGTAAAAATACTTATCGATAACGGCGCGGACCCGAACGCAAAAGATAAAAACGGAGAAACCCCGCTCCACGGCGCAGCCGAAAACAACAACGCCGAGATCGCAAGCATTCTCATCGCAAGCAATGCCGACACTGACATAATGAGCAACAGCGGCAATACGCCGCTAACCCTGGCTAAGAGAAAAGGGCTCACCGACATCGTCGAACTCCTCGAAGCAGCCAAGCAGCCTCGTTGAACTATAAAAAATCTTTGCTATAATGTATTTATAAGCTGACAAAAACGTTTTACACTTTGGCGTAAAAGAAGGGCTTTATCTAAACCAGCCGCACAAACGGAGAAATCTTATGGGCCCCAAAGGCATCTTCATAACAGGCACAGATACCCAAGTCGGAAAAACATTCGTTGCATGCGCCCTTGCCTCGGCATACAGGGCAGCGGGTAAAAAAGTCGGCGTGATGAAGCCGGTTGAGACCGGGTGCAAGGGCTCTAACGGAGAGCTCATTCCCGCAGACGCCCTTATGCTAAAGGACGCCTCGGGGTTCGACGCGCCTCTTGACCTAATAAACCCGTACCGCTTCAAAGAACCCCTTGCGCCGTCGGTAGCATCTAGGCTCGAAGGCATTACCATAGACCTAAAGAAAATCAAGAAGTGCTATAACGAAATCGCGACGCAAGCGGACGTGGTCATAGTCGAGGGCGCCGGAGGCATCCTTGTACCGCTAAACGAGGACGCGACAATGGCGGACCTGATAAAATACCTTGGCCTTCCAATCATCATCGTATCCAGCTCGCGGCTTGGCTGCATAAACCACACGCTCCTTACCATACGCCACGCAGAGAGCATGGACATCAAGGTAAACGGCGTTGTGCTAAACCATCCGGACGGCTTACTTGACGACAGCCGCATGCACAACTGCCAGGAGCTAAGAAGCCGCGGAGTACGCATCATCGGCGAGATGCCAAACATAATCGACAAAGACCACCCCGAAGAAAAAGCGGCAAAAATATTCACCCAGGCTTCGCTCTAAGATTCGCGCGCGCAAAAGCGCGCACCACAAAAACAACGCGGCCCTTTGCCATGAGGCAAAGGGCCGCGGTCCTTTTACAGTCTATGCTTGTCTCTTAAGCAGCGCCCTTGGTGTAGTTTAGCGTGCCGCCTACGAGGATAAGCTCCACCTGGCGAGGAGTAAAGCCGTGCTTTAGCTTTATCTCTTTACCCTTGGTGACGTTCTTAAGTGTCACCGTGTCCTTCGAAAGGCCGCTTGTCAGGCCCGAAAGCTCGAGCTCGTCGCCATCCGAGATGGAATCGTAATCAGCCGCGTTCGCAAACGTAAGCGGCATGATGCCGAAGTTCACGAGGTTGTCCTTATGGATACGCGCAAAGCTCTTTGCGATGACGGCCTTTATGCCAAGATACATCGGGCAAAGCGCTGCGTGCTCTCTCGAAGACCCCTGGCCGTAGTTCTCTCCGCCGATGACAAAGCCGCCTTTCGCGGCCTTTGCCTTCTCGTGGAACTTGGCATCTATTGCCGAGAATACCGACTCCGAGTACTTAGGCACATTGCTTCTGTATTTTAGCCACGTGCCTGCCGGAGTGATATGGTCTGTCGTGATGTTGTCGCCAAGCTTTATTAGCGCCTTGCCGCGTATGCTGTCAGAGAGCTTCGCCTGCACCGGAAGCGGCTGAATGTTCGGGCCCCTCATGACCTCGACCTTATCCGGGGTCTTCGAAGGCGTTAACACCATCGAATCGTCAACGAGGAAGGTCTTCGGGGTCTTTATCTTCGGGTACTTCCCGAGCTTCCTCGGGTCGGTTATCTTACCGGTAATTGCCGCTGCGATTGCGACCTCCGGGCTGCAGAGAAACACCTTTGCGTCCTTGGTGCCGCTCCTGCCTTCGAAGTTCCTGTTAAATGTCCTAAGCGATACCGAAGCCGAGGGCGGCGACTGGCCGTTACCTATGCACGGGCCGCATGTTGCTTCGAGTATTCTCACGCCGCCTTCGATAAGGCTTGCGAGGGCTCCGTTATGCGCTATCATGTCGAGCACCTGCTTACTTCCCGGCGATACCGTTGTGCTGACGTTCGGGTTTACCTTGTGCTTACCCTTCTTTAAGACCTCGGCAACGACCATAAGGTCGTTATACGAGGAGTTGGTGCAGCTGCCGATGTTGACCTGGTCTACCTTCATGCCCTCGATTTCCTTTACCTTACACACGTTATCCGGGCTGTGCGGCTGGGCTATCATGGGCTCGAGCTTTGCCAAGTCGATCTCGATTACCTCGTCGTACTCAGCGTCCTTATCGGCGATGAGCTCCTTATAATCCTTTGGCCTCTTCTGCGCGGCAAGGAATGCCTTTGTGTTCTTGTCGCTTGGGAATATGGAAGTAGTTGCGCCAAGCTCCGCGCCCATGTTCGTGATAACGGCCCTCTCTGGTACCGAGAGTGAAGCTACACCGTCGCCGCCGTACTCAAATACCTTGCCAACGCCGCCCTTAACGGTCAAGCGCCTTAGTAGTTCAAGTATTACGTCCTTTGCCGACACCCACGGCTTAAGCTTGCCCTTAAGCTTTACCTGCACTACCTTCGGGAATATCAGGTTAAACGCGCCGCCGCCCATGGCAACCGCTACGTCAAGGCCGCCTGCACCCATGGCCATCATGCCGAGGCCGCCGGATGTCGGGGTGTGGGAGTCGGAGCCAAGAAGCGTCTCGCCGGGCCTTCCAAACCTTTCAAGATGCACCTGGTGGCAGATGCCGTTACCTGCCCTCGAGTACATGATGCCGTACTTGGAGGCTATGGTCTGAAGAAAACGGTGGTCGTCGGCGTTCTCGAATCCTCCGTACTGGAGCGTGTTGTGGTCAACGTAGCTGACAGAGAGCTTGGTCTTGACCTTTGGCACGCCCATTGCCTCGAACTGAAGGTACGCCATGGTGCCGGTAGCGTCCTGCGTGATGGTCTGGTCGATACGGATAGCCACTTCGTTGCCTGCCTTAGGCGTGCCGCTTACGAGATGGCTGTCTATTATCTTTTGCGTAATATTCTTTCCCACGTTCTGAAGCCCTCCTTATATATGGTTTAGGGTGGTTAAAATGTATGTGTTTTCCCTGCGTTTTCCCTGAATTGCCCCGGGTTCCTGAAGGAAGTCTGGGGGCGAAACAGAGGACAAATAAGTTACATTAATCCATCATAAAAGTCAATAGCATTGGAGGGAAACCGCCGATTTGACGGTGATGCTTCGTTGGCGTTCATTTTTGCTTCCTCGACGTATCTGACGTGATACGACTGCGGAGCAAAAATGCCCGCACGCCTCGCCTGACCGCCAACTGGGCGGTTTATGGAGGGGGGAAAAGACCGCCGCCGCCCCGCCCCACTCCCGTCATTCCCGCTCTCCTCTGGGCGGGAATCCAGTATCGCTGTAATGTCGTCATTGCGAGCCGCAACGCGGCGAAGCAATCTCATCCTTCGTGTCTGTCATTCCCGGCAGGCCGAGGGCCTGCACCCAAATGTAAACATTTGTCATTCCCGGCAGGCCGAGGGCCTGCACCCAAATATAAACATTTGTCATTCCCGCGCAGGCGGGAATCCAGTGTCGCTGTAATGTCGTCATTGCGAGCCGCAACGCGGCGAAGCAATCCTATTTTTGCTGTCATCCTGAACTTGTTTCAGGATCTCGTCACTATACACTTTGTCATTCCTGCGGAAGCAGGAATCCATTTTTAAAATATCTGCCCCTGCGGGGCGGCTTTCGGGTATGGGGCGTGCGAGGGCTGCGACCCCGCCGCATAACCGCCTCACGTATTGCCCCGCTTAAATCGCTTCGCTCATGCGACCCCGGCAATACGTCCGCCCCTTATGCGGCCCGCTTAAGCCCGTCGCTTAGCCCCATACCCCGGTTTTTTATAAGACATAGCACCGTACCCATCACCTTTATCCTCTCCCCAAGGTGATTGGGGAGAGGAATTTTATAAGGAATTTTTATAGGAGAGATAAACCTCTCTGCGAAAAAACCGCCATTTCCTCGTCTGGCATAAAACTGGACGGTTTTTAAAAAACACTATAAACATAATCACCATTGACAAGCCGTCATACCTAAGGTATGTTTTTACCATTGGTACAAAACTGCTCTAAAAGTAAAAAGCTTAACCGAGGTGTACCCCATGAAAAAGCTTACAAAAGCGAACACTAATCGAAAAGTTCATATTACATTGCCAGAAGAAACACATCAGCAATTACGCATCAAATGTGCCATTAAAGACATTACAATACAAGAGTTTGTAGCGCATCTCATTGAGGATTCCGTTTCAGATATTGAGGTAATAAAAAATGGCAATTATGCACAAAGAGAGAATTGAGCATTTGACACAAAATACAAAGCCCGCATGTTTAGATTTTTTTGCTGGTAGTGGACTTGTGGCCGAAGGCTTAAAAGATTTCTTTCAAACTGTGTGGGCAAATGACATCTGCAAAAAGAAAGCAAAGGTTTTTTGCGCCAATCACGATGAAAAAATTTTCAATCTAGGACCGATAGAAAAAATTAATGGCAACAACCTTCCAAGAGCCTCTTTATCTTGGGGAAGCTTCCCATGTCAAGACCTTTCATTAGCAGGCAATATGGGTGGGCTCTCCTCGTCTCGTAGTGGCCTAGTATGGCAATGGCTTCGCGTAATGGACGAATTACCACAAAAAACGCCTCTGGTAGTAGCAGAAAATGTCGTCGGATTGGTTTCGATGTCCAACGGTGAACATTACAAATTACTTCACAATGCTTTAGTTGAACGCGGTTATAAGGTTGGGGCTGTCATGTTAGATGCGGCGCACTGGGTTCCTCAGTCGCGGAAACGAATTTTTATTGTTGCCATTGATGCTAGCATTCCAACAGAGTTTTTCGAACTAAATAATCCCGGCTGGTGCCACACTCCGCCCCTTATACGAGCGGCAAAAAAGCTCAAAAAATGGGTATGGTGGAACATTCCCGAACCACCAACCAGAAAAAACGAACTAAGCGAATTAATCGAATACGATGCCCCTTGCGATGAACCACAAAAGCAAAAGTATCTTTTAAGCTTATTGCCAGAAAAACATCGTGAAAAAATAATGATCAACTCCAAAAATTACAAAAATGTTTTCCCAGGATACAAACGTATTCGCTACGGAAAACAAGTTTTGGAACTACGCTTTGACGGCGTAGCTGGCTGCTTACGAACTCCAGAAGGTGGCAGCAGTCGTCAACTTTTAGTCATCAAAGAAAACGAAACAATAAAAACCCGGTTGCTAACCCTTAAAGAGGTTACTGCCCTTATGGGAGCCCCTAAGCATTACAAATTACCAGGCAGTTATAACGATGGCTACAAAGCCATGGGTGATGCCGTAGCAGTACCTGTTTCACGGTATCTCGCAAAAAATTTACTTTTTCCACTCACCAAGCTAATTCAAGAAAGAGGGTTTTAATGACATTAAATAGCAAACTCGAAGAGTTCGCCAAAGCATATGACACAAAGGGAAAAGGGGCACTTTGCGTTGCATTAGTTATAACACGGCATGCAAAGAAAAAAGGTATGCCACTCAACCCAGACGAACTACTTACAGACGGCGGAGGACAAGTAATGGGACTGGGAAAAGCCGCTGTACAATCCATTTTAAAAGATTATGGCGTCGAACGTGTTCTCGCCGAAGAAGGCGGACGTACCAGTAGGGGTAGTGTTGGCAACATGAAGCAATATGTGGATTTCCTTAACGAGTTGCATGCAATAAACCCTATAGATTTCGAGCAATTAGAAGCGTGGTGGGTCGAGCGAGTAAAAGATTTTTTTTCTAGCAAACCTTTCACCTTAGGATTTGACGCATCAAAATCTTTTCGCACTATTATAAGAGACTTGCTGACACAAGCCGAAAAACGACAAGCAGAGCTAAGCGGTTCCACTTTCGTTGGCACAATGCTACAACATCTAGTAGGAGCAAAACTCAACCTTCTGCTTGACACCGCACCACAGCACCGTGGTGCCAGCGTTGCAGACAATGCTTCTGGAAAAGATGCGGATTTTCGCATTGACGATGTAGCCATACATGTAACCACCGCACCAACTGAAGCATTGATTCGAAAATGCAAAAGAAATCTTGATAGCGGCATAAAACCACTCATTATAACTAGATACCACGGAGTAGCGTTTGCCGAAGACCTTACCAAACAAGCAAATATTGCAGACAGAGTAGACATTTTCGATGCCGAACAATTCATCGCCGGGAACATATACGAAATTGGCAAATTCGGACAAACAGGTCGCCGAACAACAATAGAACAACTAATAAAAGAATACAACACGATTGTCGACGAATGCGAAACCGATCCCAGCTTGAAAATTACTATTAACTAATGACAGACGTTTTTTCGCCCAAAAAACGTAGCTGGATCATGGGGCGCATTCGGGGAAAAAATACAACTAGCGAACTAAAAATTCGCTCGCTATTACATCGTCTCGGCTTTCGCTTTAGACTTCATCACAAAGAACTTCCAGGCAAACCCGATATTATCTTCCATTCTCGCAAAGCTATAATTTTTGTCCACGGCTGCTTCTGGCATGGACATACTTGCAACAGAGGAAACCGCAAACCCAAAACAAATGCTAGTTATTGGGGCAATAAAATCAAGAAGAATGTGGAAAGAGATACCCTGCATCATGCCAAACTAGAAGCACTAGGATGGAAAATTCTTGTTATCTGGGAGTGTGAAATCAATAACACACAAAAACTTTCCAAACGACTCCATTCATTCCTTAAAGCCCCCCACATCACAAAAGATAAAGACCAAAAGCCGCCCCGCAGGGGCAAGTCTTCTAAAGACACTGGATTCCCGCCTGCGCGGGAATGACCAATTTTTACATCCGGGTGCAGGCGTCACGCCTGCCTCTCCCCAATCACCTTGGGCAGGCCGAGGGCCTGCACCCAAATATAAAAATCCCTCTCCCCGTCAAGGTCCGGGGAGAGGATTAAGGAGAGGGGTCCGGAGCTTTATCCTCTAAAAACCCCGAGGGTAAGATTGCTTCGTCGGCCTTCGGCCTCCTCGCAATGACTGCCCCACACCACCCCCACAGGCCGCCAAGTTTCGCGTCAGACGGGGACGCGGTCTTTGCCTAAACATAAACCCGCAAGTTGGCCGTCAGGCGAGGCGTGCGGGGATTTTCGACCAGAGGCGTATCACGTCCGATACGTCGAGGATCGAAAATTCACGCACAACGACGCATCACGGCCAAATCGCGGGTTTCTATATGATATTGTTTTTCCAACCCCTTTTTAGTACTATTTAGGTTGGAAAAACGTACCTCCTATGCCAAGAATACTGACAAAATACATCGCGCTCGAAATCGTAACGCCATTCCTATTATCCCTCGGCGTGCTCACCTCTACCGCCATGCTAAGCCGCCTAATCCGGCTAATCGAGATATTTTTCACCCAGGGCATCTCCCCTGACCGCTTCTTTATAATGCTCGTCGCCATAATACCCACGTTCCTTGTCTTCACAATACCGATGTCATTTCTCGTAGGCGTGCTCGTTGCCGCAACGAGGCTTAGCTTTGACAGCGAAATAACGGCCATGAAGTCCTCCGGCGTCGGGCTTACCTCCATCCTTAAGCCCGTGCTGCTGGTAGCTGTGTTCGCCTTTGCCGCGTCGCTTCTTACATCCCTCTACCTCTTCCCCTGGGGGTTTCGGACGACCGAGAGAATACTCTTAGACATCGCAGACGAGCACGCATCGAGCGTGTTCGAGGAGCAGACCTTCTACGATAAGTTCGCGGGTGTGACCTTCTACGTCGACAAGGTGGATAAAACCACCGGAGAGCTCGAAGGCGTGCTCATCGCAAGCGAGCCTGACGAAGGCCCGCCTGTGGTGATAATCGCGGAAAAAGGCGTTATCGCAAGGAGCGAGGACGGCGCCTCCGTGAACATGTACATGGCAAACGGCGCAGTGCAGAAGATACACGACGACGGCTCGTACCGCTTCGCGGCCTTCGATAGCTACCGGACCGGGCTCGGGCTCGTGCTCTCAAGTACAACGAGCAACAAGCTTAGAAGCAACGCCCTCACCCTCCCCGAGCTCTTTGCCAAGCTGCAGCTTGCAATCGACGGCAACATGCCCACACACAAGATAACGCTCGACATACATAAGCGGTTCGCCGTGCCGGCGGCCATCTTCGCCTTCGCGCTTATCGGGCTGCCGCTTGGGCTCCAGAAGGTCAGGAGCGCGAAGTTCACGGGCTTTGGCATAGCGATTGCCGTAATCGTCATATACTACATCCTTACGCGCACATTCGAGTCCCTTGGCGAGAGCGCGAAGATAGCGCCGGAGCTTGCGGCATGGGCTCCGGTCGGCATAATGCTCGTAGCAGGCGCGTGGCTTTTCAGGCGCGCGCAAAAGGAAAGAAGCATCGCGCTCGTGCATCATATCGGCGCGGCAATCGGCTCGATTACCGACAGGTTCGCAAAACGGGGAAGCGTCTGATGAAGACAATCGAGAAATACGTACTTAAGGAATTCCTGAAAATCCTTGTCCTCACCGTCGGCGGCATGACCGCGCTGTTTCTCGTAATCGACCTTGTTGAGAAGAGCGACGAGCTATTAAAGCACGGCTTCACGGCCGCGCTGACGCTTAAATACCTTGCCTTTAAGGTCCCGTCATTTCTTACGCTCACCATGCCGATTGCCCTTCTTCTCTCGGCATTCATCTCTACCGCGCTCCTTAATAAGCACGGCGAGATAAGCGCCATGAAGGCCGGCGGCATAAGGCTTACGAGAGTGCTCGTGCCGCTATTTATCGCGGCAGCCGTCATAAGCGTTGCCGTGATAATACTAAACGAGCGCGTCATACCGTTTACAGAAGGCGCGGCCACTGTAATGATGGAGGAAAAAGAAGGCAAGGAACTCGCCTTCGGCAGCAGAGGCGTGTGGTTTAAGTCCGGCGAGGTCATATACAACGTAAAAAAGATAGACGTGGAAAAACAATCACTCGAGGGCATAACCGCGTACTCGATAAAAAAGCCGTTCTCGCTCGAGGCGGTCGCCACATTCGAAAAGGCAACGTGGACAGGGTCTACGTGGAAGGCCTCGGGCAAGACCACGGCATGGAAGGTAAAAAACGGCGCGCCAAGCGCGCTAAAGGCCGATGCAGCGCTCCTTAGCGGCGTGAAAAACCCATCAGAGTTTGCAAAGGCCGAAAAAGGCATAGAGGCAATGGGGTATAAGGAACTAAAGCGCTACATACGTAGCCTTAAGCGCGGCGGGTACGACACGACCGCGCACAAGGTGGAGCTGCAATCGAAGCTCAGCTTCCCGTTCGTAAACCTCGTGATGCTCATTATCGGCATCCCTCTCGCACTTAAGACCGGAAGAGGCGCGGGCATGGCCGCGGGTGTTGCGCTAAGCCTCGCAATCGGCTTTGCCTTCTGGGTAGTGTTTGGGTTATGCAAATCCCTTGGCATGGAGGGCGCGGTGCCGCCTGTGGTGGCAGCGTGGTTTACGCCGGTTCTTTTCCTCTCTATCGGCGCTCTCATGTTCAGCTACGTAAAGCAGTAGCGCGATTGGCGCTTTGAAATCCCCAAAAAAAATGCTAAAATGCAAAACTATCATGTTTGGTAGAATCAAAACATTGGCAGCCGCCCTCATCTTCTTTGCCGCGCTCGTAACAGGCTGCGGCGAAAGAATCGACTTAATCGGCAAGCCAGCGCCCGAGTTCAAGCTAAAGCTCGTAATGAACAACGAGGCAGCCGGGCCCGAGATAGACTCGAAGAAGCTCAGCGGCAAGCCCTACATCCTCTACTACTTCGCAAGCTGGTGACTAAGGTGCAAGGACGAGGTCCCTCTCGTGAAGAGGGCTTACGAGGCAAATAAAGGCAAGGTCGAGGTAATCGGGGTCGGCATACAGGACTCGGAGGCGAACATAAAGAAGTTTGCGACCGAGCTCGGCATGCCGTGGCCCGTCGGGTTCGACTCGGACGGCTCTGTTGCCAAGGCCTTTGTCATAACATTTGGCGCGGGAATCGTGCACGTGGACTCATCCGGGGTCATACGCGCCTGGCACGGCACGACATTCTCGAGTAAGGACCTGGAAAAGGACATCAGCCTGATACTGCCGGGAACACACGCAGCACCCAAAACCCCTTAAAGAGCGGCGAGCGCAAGCCGCCAGGCATACCGTGCAAAAATACCCCGTAAAACCAATTGTCTTTGCCGCGATAATTACGGCAGCGCTCTTTCTTACGGCACAAAGCTCATTTTCGGACGAGATACACGAAGCTGTCGCAACCGGGGACGCGGCAAAGGTAAAAAAGCTTCTCATAGCGGGCGTGAATATACACAGCCGCTATTACAAAGACTCGCACTCAAGCCACGTCAACGGCCAGACGCCGCTGCACTTTGCGGCATTAAACGGCCAACACGAGATCATAAAACTCCTCCTTTATGCCGGCGCGGACCCAAACGACCATGGAACCGTGGACCGTGTTACGCCGCTGCACCTGGCGGCCAAGCACGCGAGCACGGAATCGGTAAAACTGCTAATCTCCAGCGGCGCAGACCCGGATAAGACGACATCGAACAAGCGCACCTTGCTCCACTTCGCTGCCGGCGGCGGCAACATAGAGACTATCAAGTTCCTGCTTGCCAGGGGCATGCACGTAAACGCCAGGGACGACGAAGAAAGAACGCCGCTTCACTATGCCGCATGGGGCGGTCACAAAGATGCGGTCGCATTTCTGCTGACAAACGGCGCCGACATAAAGGCGAGGACATCTTACAGAACAACCACGCTTGATCTTGCAACAACCTCCGGGAATAAAGAAACAGTGGAACTTCTTATTGCAAAAGGCGCGAACGTAAACGGGACGGGCTCTATCTACAACTCAACGCCGCTGCATATTGCCGTTGCAAACGGCCATATGGACATTGCAGAAGTTCTGCTCAAAAACGGCGCGAACGTGAACATTACGACATGGCACAACGGAACGCCTCTGCACATGGCCACAGAATACGGCCTTAAGGACATGGCAGAATTCCTCATAAAGAACGGCGCGGCCATTAACGCATCGACAATGCGCCACGAAACGCCGCTGCATCTCGCCGCAGGAAAGGGTTTTACCGACATCGCCGAGATACTCATCAAAAACGGCGCAAACGTCAACGCAACGACAAATACCCTTGAAACGCCCCTGGTACGAACAAAGAAAATCGGGGACGAGCAATTGCGGCAAAAGATGCAGGACCTTCTTAAAAAACACGGAGCAAAGTAAAACCAATGAACGGGTTACCCGGTAAACTCGAAAAGCTATTTGGGATTGCCGCCATGACAATAGTAATCCTGCTTTTTGGTCTCATGATAGACCTTTTCATGGGACTGCCCGTAACCAAAGCAGCCATCAAAACAAGCAATATCTGGCTGCTGATACCGGGCTACCTGTTATTGATCGCCTTCTGGATAGGCGGCGAAGCAGCCGCTGGCCTGTTCCTGAAAAAAGAAGAAAAGGAAAACACAAAAACAGAACCTATCAAATTCAGCGCCGCAAGAATTCCGGTATTACTCGCAAAAGCTGCAGTGATACTCCCCGTATACTGCCTTCTACTGTATATAATGTGGCAGATTTTTAAAGCCCTCGGCATCGACGTCTTCTAAACAACCACATAACAAGCCAGCAAATTGGGGCACAAAACCACACACCCTTTCGGCCAGCCAAGTTTTGCGTCAGACGAGGCAGAGGCGGTTTTTTCGCAGAGGCGTATTTTGGTAATACGTCGAGCAAGGAAAAACCGCCTCAACGAAGTATGGCGCAAAAATCGGCTGGCCATCTCATTACCCTCTGGCTTTTCCTGGCAAAATGCCTTATACTTATAAGTTGCGCCTGTATCCCGGGCCCAATACTATGGGTAAGCACACTAAGACAGCGCATATACCGGAAGAGATGTTCTTCAAGACCCCTGAAGACGCGGCCGGGGCCAACATCGACACCCTCGTCATCGAAGGGCTTCGTCAAAACAACCTTAAGAACATCTCCCTCTCCATTCCGCACGACAAAATCACGGTAGTCACCGGACTAAGCGGCTCGGGAAAATCCTCGCTCGTCTTCGATACTCTCTTTGCCGAAGGCAGGTGGAGGTTCATGGAATCGCTCTCCACATACACACGGCTATTCCTCGAAAGGATGGACCGCCCGGACTTGGATAAGATCACCAACATACGGCCGTCCGTGGCAATCGAGCAGAAAAACCCGGTAAGAACGAGCCGCTCAACTGTCGGGACCTCGACGGAGATAAACGACTACCTCAGGCTCCTGTACGCCCGCATAGGCAAACTCAACTGCGTTGAATGCGGCAATGACGTTGCATCCAACTCGCCCGAGAGCGCGGCAGAAGGCCTTATAAAGGCGCATACCGGCAAAAAGGCTGCGATAGGGTTTTACTTTGAAATAAAGAAAGGCGCCAAGGACGCGATAACCCCGCTCGTTAAAAAAGGGTTCGTAAAGATACGTCAGGGCAGCGAAACAATTGATATAAGCGAAGAAGCAGCGCCGAAAAATCTTGCCGGCAATATCAAGGTAATAGCCGACAGAGTCGAAGTAAAGCCGGAAAACCTTTCGCGCATAACAGAGGCCTTTGAAACGGCCTTCAAGGAAGGCTCGAACAGGGCATGGGCAGAGGCATACGGCGCGGATAAGACGTACGAGCTCGAGTTTTCGCGCGAACTAAGGTGCGTTGCCTGCCATGCGCCCGGAGACAAGCCCTCGCCGATACTCTTTTCATTTAACCACCCGCTTGGCGCCTGCCCCGTGTGCAAGGGGTTTGGCAACACGCTTAACTACGACGAAGATAAGATAGTGCCAAATAAGGAGCGCACCCTCTCTGACGGCGCCATCGAGCCGTGGACAAAGCCCGCGTACAGGTGGTGGCACGACGAACTCATGGCAAACGCAGAGGCCTACGACATAGACGTGAATAAACGCTACTCGAGGCTCTCGAAGAGAGAAAAGGCGCTTTTATTCGACGGCACCGATGACTTCGAGGGCATAAACGACTTTTTCAAGCACCTTGAGACAAAGAAGTACAAGCTCCACATACGCGTCTTTATCTCCAGGTTCAAGGGCATGAACGTGTGCACCGAGTGTAGCGGAGCGCGCCTTAAGAAAGAGGCCCTGGCCGTTACGATAAACGGCAAGAACATCGCCGAGGCAAGCAGCCTTACCATAGAAGAGGCAATCGGGTTTTTCGGCTCGCTAAAGCTCGGCTCTGCCGAAAAAAAGATAGCGGCAGAGCCGCTTCGCCAGGTGATGCTAAAGCTCGGCTTTCTTTCCTCGACCGGGCTAAAGTACATAACGCTCGACCGAATGAGCCGTACATTATCGAACGGCGAGGCGCAGCGCGTTCAGCTCAGTACGCAGCTTGCCTCGTCCCTGACGGGCGTCCTCTATATCCTGGACGAGCCCTCCATAGGGCTCCATCCCTCTGACGTGGACATGCTTATAGAAACGATAAAGAAACTATCAGGCATAGGCAACACCGTTGTCATAGTCGAGCACGACATGAGCTTTGTCAGGGCCTCCGACCATATTGTCGAGCTCGGCCCGGGCTCAGGCGAGTTCGGCGGAAGGCTCGTGTACTCGGGCTCAAGAGAAGAGTTCCTGAAAAACCCTGGCACCCTCACCTCCCTTTACGCAACAGGGGCAAAGCGCATCTCAACACCTTCGTGGCGGCGTAAGGGCAAGGGCGGCACAGTAGAGCTAAAGGGCGCGAGGGGTAATAACTTAAAGGGCATAGACCTCTCAATCCCGCTCCAGACCATGACCTGCGTAACAGGGGTGTCGGGCTCTGGGAAAAGCACGCTTATAGTCGACACGCTCTATAACGCTTTGGCAAAGAAACTTGGCGAAAAGGCCGAGCGGCCGCTCGAGTTCGACACTCTTACCGGAGCGGGCCTTGTAACGGCCGTAAAGCTCATAGACCAGGAGCCAATTGGCAAGACGCCAAGAAGCAACCCGGTAACATACATCGGCGCCTTCGACGAGATAAGAACGCTCTTTGCATCGCTAAAATCCTCGGCAGCCATGGACTTGACAGCCGGGCACTTCAGCTTCAACGTCCCGGGCGGCAGGTGCGAGACATGCGGCGGAGAAGGGTTTGAAAAGCTCGAGATGTACTTTCTCCCGGACGTGTACTCGAGCTGCAGCGCATGCGCAGGAAAAAGATTCAAACCTCAGGTGCTTGAGATAAAGCTTGCGGGAAAGAACATAAACGACGTGCTTGGCATGACCTTTGACGAGGCGACACGGTTTTTCAAATCCACTCCGAAGATAACCGACAAACTTGCCATTGTTCGCGACGTTGGGCTCGGGTACTTAAGGCTCGGGCAGCCTGCGACGACACTTTCCGGGGGCGAGGCGCAGCGCCTAAAGATCGCGCGCGAGCTTAGCCCCGGCTACGAGGGCGGATGCCTCTACATAATGGATGAACCGACAACAGGGCTCCACCCAGAAGACGTACGCACGCTCATCACAGTGCTTGGCAAGCTCGTTGACACCGGAAGCACGGTCCTCATCATCGAGCACAACATGGAGCTTGCCAAGACAGCGGACCTTATCATAGACCTTGGCCCCGGAGGCGGGGCAAACGGCGGTGAGATAACGGCAATAGGCACGCCCGAAGATGTCGCAAAGAGCAAAAAAAGCCGCACAGCCAGGTTCCTGGCCAAGGCGCTTGCTGAAACCGATTGAGCATGGTGAAGCGCTTTTTGCCCTGACTGTGGTAAAAATGACACACAGGGGTCTTTCTCTCCTTGACATAACGTGCGTATAAGAGTATCATATAGGCTGTCCAAGTAGTCCCAATCCAACAAAGGATGCACATGAAAAAAATAAAGAAAATCATATTTATAGAGTCGCGTTCACCCGATTTCCACATATTTTCGAGAACAGCGCTGCCGCGTCTTGGCACGATACTTCTCGGAACAATCCTGAAGAACGCCGGCTACGATGTAAAAAGTTATGTCGAGACGGTCGAGGACCTCGATCTGGAAGACGCTTTGAGCGCCGACCTGGTAGGGATATCATCCATAACCTCGACAACGCCGAGGTCGTATGAGATAGCAAAGGTTCTTCAGAAGTCAGGGGTTCCGGTCTTCATGGGCGGCCCCCACGTCACCTACATGACCGAAGAAGCGCTCGAGCACTGCGACTACGTGATACGCGGCGAGGCCGACGACATAATCGTGGATTTCGTAAAAACGCTCGAAGCCGGCAAAGGCTTCGAGAACATCCCCGGGCTGTCGTTTAAAAAGGACGGCGCCATAGTGCATAACCGCACAGTGGCCTCGTGCAAGGACGTAAATACGCTGCCAATACCCGACTTCTCCATCGTTCACGGGCTTGAACAGGAAGCCAACAAAAAGCTCTCTCTTACCCCCATAATGACATCCAGGGGCTGCCCCTACGACTGCAGCTTCTGCTCGGTTACGCAGATGTTCGGCCAAAAGTACCGCTTCCGCAGCATGGAAAAGGTAATGGAAGAGCTCGAGTACCAGCTAAAGCGCGGCACGGAGTGGGTGTTCTTCTACGACGACAACTTTACCGCCAACAGGCAGCGCACCAAGGAACTCCTGACCGAAATGATAAAAAGAGGGCTCACGCCAAAGTGGACCGCTCAGGTCAGGGTCGAGACGGCAAAGGATGCCGAGCTTATAGACCTCATGAAGAGGGCCGGCTGCCATACCGTCTATATAGGGTTTGAATCGGTTAACCCGGAAACGCTCAAGGCCTATAACAAGAAACAATCGGTCGGCGACATAGAGCACTGCATAAAGATACTACACAAGAACGGCATACGCATACACGGCATGTTCGTCTTCGGCTCGGACATGGACGACGTAAGCACCATACACGAGACCGTGAGGTTCGCGAAGAAAAACGATCTCGAAAGCATCCAGTTCATGATACTCACTCCGCTTCCGGGAACGAGACTCCACCACGAACTCGACAAGGACGGCCGCATATTCTCCAAGGACTGGAGCATCTACGACGCCCACCACGTCGTATACTCGCCAAAGAAGATGAGCTACTTCGAGCTCCAGAGCGAGACGATGCAGGCATACAAGGACTTCTACACGCTCTGGCAGATAACCAAGCGTCTGGTGCGTATGGACATCCACAACGTGGCCATCAAGGCCTACGGAAGAAACCTCATAAGGAAGTGGATTAGCAAGAACCAGTACTTCATCGACTACACGCACTCGATTACCAAGGCCGGGCGCGCCATAGAGATAGCCGCAAAGAAGAGCGCCGACGACATCAAGGAAAAATTCCACCGGATAGAACTTGCCCGCCTCGGCTCAACACAACCAAAAACGAAGGAATCTTTTTAAAACGCCGCGCATATGAGACCACTTGCCGCATCCGGACATACGGCAGCGCTAAAAACCGCCATCGCAGCTTTTGCCGCGTTCGCGGCCTTTGGCCTCGGCGCCGGCCCCGCATCGGCAAATACCGGAGAAACAGGCATTTCCCCGGCGCTTCTTTGGGGCAATAACGCCTCCAATATCGAACGCGCATGCGCTCTGCTTGAAGCAATTGCAACCGCAAAGCCGTGCGACGCGTGCAGGGCCAGAACCCCGCAAAACTTCTCGCGCGCCCTCGCCTCCATGGATTATCCGCGGGAGGTCGAGAAAAATTCAGAAGCTCTCGGCATAAAATTGAACTGCGAAGGCTGCCACGGCCAGGACGGCTCGCTAAAGCCTGCCGTTGACGCCGAAACCGACACGCCTGATGCGGCCGAAATAACCGATATCGGCGATGAAGCCTCCGTCGACGCAGAGGTCGCCGGCGAGTACGCTGAACCTCTCGAGGAAATACCCGCCGTGGTCACGCCTGCAGAGAGCGATAAAAACACCGCTACGGCAGCGGCGCCGCAAAGCGACAGCGAGGCCCAGGAAGCGGCAACGAACTTCGTCCCCGTGCTTTCAAACGCCAAAGTGGACGCCTTCAAAAGATACTTCCAGACGCGCGGCAAGGACATCTTTTCAAAGTGGCTAGACAGAAGCAAGGCATACATGCCCATGGTGCTCGATATACTCGAAAAAGAGGGGCTCCCCGAAGACATCGCCTACCTGGCCCTCATAGAGAGCGGCTATAACCCGCACGCAAAGTCACGGGCCGGCGCCGTAGGCATATGGCAGTTCATGCCCGGAACAGCGAGAAAATACGGGCTAAGGGTCGACTGGTGGATAGACGAAAGAAAAGACCCGGAAAAGGCCACCAAGGCGGCCGCAGACTATCTAAACGACCTCTACGACCGCTTCGATTCGTGGTACCTCGCGGCAGCCGGGTATAACGCGGGAGAAGGCAGGATAGAACGAGCACTCAGAAGATTCAAGGCCGACAACTACTGGGACATAGCCTCCAATAAACGCGCCCTCAAAAGGGAAACAAGGGAGTACGTGCCAAAGTACCTTGCGGCCATAATAATAGCCAAGGAGCCAGAGTGCTACGGTTTCATGCCGACCAACACCGAAAGCGACTACGTCTACGATACTGTCGAGATACGGCACTCTACCGACATAAACGTCATAGCAAAAGCGGCAGGCACAACCGCAACTGAACTAAAGCGCCTGAACCCGGAGCTTAACCGCTGGTTCACGCCGCCAGACTATAAGAACTACAAGATAAAGCTCCCTGTCGGAACAAAGGCGGCCTTCCTCGAGAATATACAGAAGGTTCCGGAGCCCGAGCGCCTGAGGTTCCACATGCACAAGGTAAAACGTGGCGAAACGCTCTCGACGATTGCCCGTAAATACGGCACGAGCGTGCAGCCGATACTGTATTTGAACAACATAAAGAACGTGCGCTCGCTTAAAAACGGCACGATGATAGCCGTGCCCGTAAGGGCCGTTGGCCGAGCCGAGGCGCAGACAGACCCGGCATTAAAGGTCACGCCGAAAAAGACCACTATCGCAAAGACAGGCCGCAAATAACCGTTTCGCGCCGCGCTATCTTGAACTAACCGCAAAAAAACACCGCAGAGCCAAATAATCCGACAAAAGAGGTACAAAACAAAATGTTCAAAACAGTTGAGTGGAAGAATAACGCCGTCGTGATGCTCGATCAAACGCTTTTGCCGACAACTGTCGTATACAGGAAGTACACCGACTATAGAGACGTTGCGAGCGCGATAAAGAGGCTCGTGGTACGCGGCGCGCCTGCAATAGGCGTTTCAGCGGCCCTTGGCATAGCGCTTGGCGCAAAACGGAGCACGGCAAAGACCGACGCTAGCTTTGCATCCGACTTTAAAAAGATATGCTCCCTCATCGCCTCAACGCGCCCAACTGCCGTGAACCTCTTCTGGGCAGTAAAGCGCATGCAGGGCGTGTTTGCCGAGTCCAAAGGCCAGGGCATGGCAAAGATAAAAGCCAGGCTCGAGGCAGAGGCAAAAAAGATACTCAAAGACGACATAGAGATAAACAAGGCCATGGGCAGAAACGGCGCAAGGCTCATAAAAAATAACTCAACCGTGCTAACGCACTGTAACGCAGGAGCCCTTGCAACAGCAGGCTACGGCACGGCACTTGGCGTAATAAGGGGCGCAGTGGACGCCGGAAAAAAGATACGCGTCTTTGCAGACGAAACGCGCCCGGTTATGCAGGGCTCGCGCCTTACCGCATGGGAACTCATGGAGGACGGCATAGACGTTACTCTCATCACCGACAACATGGCCGGAGCGATGATGCAAAAGGGCCTCATCGACGCCGTGGTCGTCGGCGCGGACAGAATAGCGGCAAACGGAGATACTGCCAATAAGATAGGAACTTACTCTGTTGCGGTGCTCGCAAAGGCGCACAAGATACCGTTCTACGTCGCTGCCCCGCTCTCGACCATTGACACCTCCCTTAAGCACGGCTCGCTCATACCGATAGAGGAAAGAGAATCGACCGAGGTAACGGAAGTAAGAGGCGTTCGCACTGCTCCAAAGGGCGTAAAGGTTAAGAACCCTGCCTTTGACGTAACTCCGTCGTCCCTCATACGCGGCATAATAACCGAAAAAGGCGTTGCAACAGCGCCCTACAACGCATCGATAAAGAAGCTATTCGGGAAATAACGGCCCCTGCCCCTTTTCCTGCCCTTTGAAAGGGCAGGAAAAGGGCTTAAAATCATAGCTATTGCCTTTATCAGCGCCACCTGTTAAGATGCCTAAATATTAGGCAGGCATGCAGAACCAACCCACACATCACGAAAACATTCTCGAGAGCCTTCCAGACGCAGTCATATTCGTCGACAGGAAGATGAGGGTCGAGGTGTTTACGCAATCGGCCGAGAGAATACTCGAAGTATCGCGGGGCCGCGTCATATGGAAAAACGCGGACGAGGCCCTCTCCTTAAACGAGTGGATAGTGAAACTCGTAAAGCGAAGCCTTGATGAGGGAATGCGGTTTTACTCGCACGAGGGGCTCGTCACCAGACGCATCTCAAAGCCTCTCGCGGTAAAGGTCTCGACAGCGCCAGTCACCGACCAAAGCGGCGCTCTCTCGGGCGTTGTCTGCTTTATCAGGGAGTCAGGCGGCGTAACGCCGATAGAGGCCGAAAGCAGGAGAAAAGAAGACCTCGAAAAGATAGAGGCCTTTGCCATGCACGTTGCCCACGAGATAAAGAACCCGCTTGGAGGCATACGCGGCGCAGCGCAGATGCTCACAAAACGCCTAAAAGAGAAAAAGCACCTTGAGCTTGCCTCCATAATCACTGAATCCTCGGACCGCCTCTCGGCCATCCTGGACGACATGCTTGGGTTATCTGGCAAGCCGCGCGGCGGCAAGAAAGCCGTTAACGTGCACAAGGCCATAGACAACGCGATAAAGAGCTTCGAATCCGGCGCCGACGCCCCGCTATTTATAAGAAACTACGACCCGAGCCTGCCGCCTGTACTCGGCAACGAGGGCCGCCTAACACAGGTATTCGTAAACGTCATAAAGAACGCGTGCGAGGCAGTGGCCAGAAGAAACGGCGAGGTTACCATTTCAAGCCGCATGGTAACCGAGTTCCATGTCATAGAGTCCGGGTCAAAGGAAGAAAAATTCGTAGAGATCGCGGTAACGGATAACGGCAAAGGCATCCCAAAGGAAGACCTGGAAAAGGTGCTCATGCCCTTCTATACGACCAAGAAAGGCGGCAGCGGCATGGGCCTTGGCCTCTCGTACAGGATAATAAAGGAACACGGCGGGTTTTTTAGGATCGAGCCCTCGCCTATAGGCGGCACAAGCGTTAAAATATATCTACCCCTGGAGACCGTGAAATGAGCAAAACAATACTCGTGGCCGACGACGACAAAGGGATACTCCGGCTGCTCGAGATATTTCTAAAGGAAAAAGGGCTAAGGCCAGTGTGCGTACCGGACGGCGCATCGGCCATAAAACGCGCGGTAGAGGCCGATATAGCGGTGCTCGACATAAACATGCCGGAGATGGACGGCCTGGACGTGCTAAACGAAATCAAAAAAACGCGGCCCTCCATGCCGGTTATCATCATGACAGCGGACTCGACGATGAAGAACACGATAGAGGCCATGAAGTGCGGGGCCTTTGACTACGTCACCAAACCAATCGACATAGACGAGTTCGAGGTGATACTCGACAAGGCAGTCGAGGACATGCGCCTTAGAGGCGAAGTGGCCGAACTAAGAGAACGCCTTTACGAGGCCACCGAGGCAGGCGCGCTACGGTTCATAGGAAAAAGCAAAAAGGCCCTCGACACCTTCAAGGCAATAGGCAGGATAGCTTCAAAGGACGTGACCGTGCTCCTAAGGGGCGAGAGCGGCACTGGCAAGGAACTCGTTGCAAGGCTCATACACTCTAACAGCCAGAGACGCGATAATCCATTTATCGCCCTTAACTCCGCTGCCGTGCCAAAAGAACTACTGGAGAGCGAGCTCTTTGGCCACGAAAAAGGCGCGTTCACGGGCGCAACCGAGGCGAAAAAAGGCAAGTTCGAGCTCGCAAACACAGGCACGCTCCTTCTTGACGAAATCGGCGACATGGAAATGGGGCTTCAGGCAAAGCTTTTAAGGGCCCTTCAGGATAAGGAGTTCTACCGCGTTGGCGGAAAAGCGCCGATAAAAGTGGACATACGCATCATAAGCGCGACAAACCAGGACCTCGAGGCAATGGTAGAGAAAAAGCGTTTTCGCGAGGACCTCTTCTACAGGCTAAATGTCGTCGGGCTAACGCTACCTCCGCTAAGGGAAAGGCGCGGCGACATAGAGCTTCTAACAGAGCACTTTCTGGCTGCGATAGCGAAGGAGACAGGGGCAGCGAGAAAGTCTCTGTCGGCCGCGGCAAAGGCGGCAATGGAGGAGTACCAGTGGCCAGGAAACATCCGGGAACTCGAAAATACGCTTCGGCGGGCCGCGTTCTTATCTGGCGCAGAGGTGCTTACGCCAACCGACCTCGCGCTTCCAGGCAAGAAGGCTAAAAAAGACTCTATCGAAGAACTCATAGAGGCAAGGCTCGAGCCTTTTGTAACGAAAAGCTCGTCAGCCGGAGACCTCTACGACGCTGTGATGCCGTTTCTCGAGCGCCCTCTTATAAAGCTCGTCTTAAAAAAGACCCGCTTTAACCAGGTAAAGGCCGCAGAAATGCTCGGCATAAACAGAAATACGCTTAGAAAAAAAATACACGACCTGAAAATAACAAAGAAGGACATGAAACAGGGATAGGCCCCTCATTATGGCAAAGCGCTCTACCGCAACCAAACCCACTGCCCGGCTTTCTAACTGCTTCATCATGGGCGACAACCTGGAGGTCATGGCCTCGCTTAGCGCAGCCGGGCTTGCCAAAAGCGCCATGCTTATCTATATAGACCCGCCCTTTCTCTCGGGCGTCGACTATTCCAAGCGCAGCGGCAAAGGAAAAAAACAGTTCGCGTACACAGATAAATTCTCGCGTGAGGGCTATCTCGAGATGCTAAGGCCGCGCCTGACACTCATGCACACCCTCCTTGCCGACACCGGAAAAATATTCGTGCACTGCGACTGGCGGGCAAGCCACCTTATAAGGACGCTTCTTGACGAAATATTCGGGGCAGAAAACTTTCTTAACGAAATCGTCTGGCATTACGGCGGGCGCGGGGCAAAGGCGGTATCAGGGCAGTTCGCGAGGAACCACGACTCCATATACGCCTACGGCAAAACAAAAAGAGCAAAACTCAAAAAACTCTACATTGAACGAAAAATGACGCTAAAAGAGGCCGCCGCCCTCGGGTACCGGGCGGACGAAAAAGGCCGCGTATTCAAGACGGCGCCTCGCGGCGATTACACCGATAAAAGCATAGCAACCCTTGAAAAACAGGGGCGCGTGCATACCACGAAAAACGGCAAGGTGCGCATAAAGTACTTCCTTGAAAAGCGCGGCAACCTGTTTGTCGAAAAAATACCGGTTGGCGACGTGTGGAGCGACATCCCGGACGCCATGCACATGCCACTAAAAGAACGCACGGGATACCCCACTCAAAAGCCGGAGACGCTTCTAAGGCGCATAATCGAATGCTCGACCGACGAAGGAGACCTGGTGATGGATTTTTTCGCAGGCTCGGGCACGACCGCTTCGGCGGCAACGGCGCTTAAAAGAAAATGGATAATCGCCGACTCCTCGCCCGTTGCGGCGAAAACCGCATCC
Source organism: Deltaproteobacteria bacterium (assembly GCA_029858205.1). Lineage (NCBI taxonomy): Bacteria > Pseudomonadati > Myxococcota > Myxococcia > Deltaproteobacteria bacterium. The sequence goes on from JAOUFM010000002.1 coordinate 40,969, forward strand.
AGACGCCTTAAGGCGCGAAATAGCGGATTGTAAACAGCCGCGGCCCGATATATAATTAAAGCAGAAGGGATGCGAAAATGGCTACCACACTGCACTCAAAACAGGCCTCTATAAGCGGAGTACAGAAGACCGCCAACTTTTGCGGCCACGTCTTCGGGGGCGGCATAAACGCCAGGGGCGCGGTCTTTGAAGCGCTTGCCGATTTTAAGGGCGCGGTCTTTCACGGTGCAGCCGACTTCTCGGGCGCGATATTTAGAGACGGCGCTGATTTCTCAGGGGCACGGTTCATACCCAAAAACAACACTGAAAAGGAAGACGTTTCCTTCCTTTCCTCCATATTCCTCTCTGAGACGAACTTCTCGGGGGTAAGCTTCGACAACACCGGAAACGTGGATTTCTCGCAAGCATCGTTTAGCGGGCAGGGAAACGCCCTTTTCCTCTCGGCCGTCTTTAAAAACAGCGGCAGCGTGAACTTCACCGGAGCGGTGTTCAAGAACCTAAAGGGTGTCGAGTTCTCGGACGCGGCATTCCAAAACGGCAGGGACGTGCTCTTCTCAGGCATTTCGTTTGCGTGTAAGCGGATAGTCTCTTTTACCCGGACGAAATTCGCCAATTCCGGCAAGGTTCACTTCTACAGAAATAACTTCATAAACGACTCGAGCGCAACTTTTTCATACGCCGCGTTCACATGCCGCGACGGCGCGGAGTTCTCGGAAAACGTATTTACTAACGACGGACGGGTGCTCTTCTACGAGGCCGACTTCGCAGAGACAAGGATGCTTGTCTTCTCCGAATGCATTTTCGCTGCAAGGCACGGCGTGGACTTTTCGCTCGTACGCTTCCCATCCTCAGGCGAAACGCTCTTTAGCAGATGCTACTTCAAGGGATCTGGCAAGAAGGAGGACTCCGAGGATTTCGACGTCACATTCGAGAACTCGGCCTTCAGAGAGACCTCCTTCGAAGGTGGCGAGATAAAATGGCTCTCGGACATCACAAAGGCGAACCCGAAGACTATCCCTCTGGACGCTCTCATAGAGGCCAGAGAGGCCGAGCTCGAGCGCAGTCGCGCATCGTCTAACATAGGCCCCTACGAGATAGCCGCGCCTGCGTGGACAAAAGGGCTTTCTATAAGAACGCCTGAGCTGCTGCACGTCTTCGACGAGGACGCGCTCGTGTCCTGGTGCGCGCTCTCGACGGACTCATCCAAGAACCTCACCTTTCGCCGCGTGAACCTCCATAAGTCCGTATTCGACGGCGTCACGCTCTCGAACGTACAACTAAATGCCGTAAACTGGCTATCCGATGGATCCAGGGATGTGCTCTATTCCGAAAGAATACTAAAAGACCGTATAAAAAGAAAAGAACTAAGACGCGGCACGGTAAAGTTCAAGAGCGCACTCGACGACCTCGCCGACCAGTACACGCAGCTAAAGAACAACCTGGAGACCAAGCGAAGCTACGCTCAGGCCGGGAACTTCCACTACGGCGAGATGGAGACCATGCGCATGGGATTTAACGCCATCTGGAGGGCGCTGTCGCTAACGAACCTGTACCGCATCTCTTCCGGGTACGGCGAGAGGCCCGGGCGCGCCCTCTTCTATACGCTCTTTCTCGCAAGCTGCCTGACGTTTTTCGCAATGGCCTCGCTCGACTATTACAGCCCCTCGTTCGTCGACGCCTCTACCGACGGCTTCGTATCTGCATTCATAAAGCTCTACGCGAACTTCGCCTCGCCGTTCTGGAAAGCAACAGAGGACTCGGCCTTCTCCTCCATGAACTCGGAGAACTGGTGGTTTTTCGTCATAACATTCGTCGGGCGGATAATATTCTATCTCCAGACGACCATATTCGCTCTCACCCTTAGAAGGAGGTTCAAGAGATAATATGCCCGGGACAGGGAAAAAGATACGCGGCCTTTACGCTGTCATAGACCTTGCCTACGTGAGGCCGGAAAACGCCGCGGCCCTGGCCGCCAAGCTTATTACCTCCGGCGCACGCACGGTGCAGCTTCGGGCAAAGGACGTGCCTGCGCGCGAGGCCCTCATCGCGGCAAAGAAGATACGCGAGGTAGCAGCGCGCCAGAAGACCCTCTTCATGGTGAACGACAGAATAGACATCGCGCTTGCCTCCGGGGCAGGCGGCATACACATAGGCCAGGACGACCTGCCGCCAAGAGAGGCAAGAAAGCTTCTTGGCGAAGAAACAATCATCGGGTTCTCCACACACAACGAGGCCGAGGTGCGAGACGCTGACAAGCTCTTTACCGAGGGCGTAATAAACTATATTTCCTTTGGCCCGATATTCCCGACCGTATCGAAAAAGGACGCGCGCCCTGCCGTCGGCATCGAGGGGCTTAGAAAGGCGCGTGTCCTTACGAAAGCGCCGATTGCCGCAATAGGCGGCATAACAGAAAAGAACATCCGCGACGTAGTGGCTGCAGGAGCAGACGCCTGCGCCGTGATATCGGCTATACTCACTGCCCCGGACGCGGCGGAAAAAGCGGCATTCCTCGCAACAATAATAAACGCTGCGCAAAAACACAGACACGAATAAATACCGTTGAAACCTGCGGCAAAGCGTTATAAAATGAACTGATTAACCGGTTAAAAGGAGACGTATGAACGAACAGGCGAAAAACAAAGGCTCGGTAACAATCGTTCTTTTCAGCGGAGATCTCGACAAGGCAATAGCCGCATTTGTCATATCGACGGCAGCGGCTTCGATGGGCATGAGCGTAAACATATTCTTCACCTTCTGGGGCCTGAACGTCATAAAGAAGGAAGGCGGCCTCATAAAAGGGCAGAACTGGATGCAGAAGATGCTAAACATCATGAACTACGGGCACGCAAAAAAGCTCGCCCTCTCGAAGATGAACATGGCAGGCATGGGCCCTGCTATGCTAAAGGTCATGATGGGGCAGAAAAAGGTGCCGAGCCTGAAAGAGTTCATCTCGACGGCCAGGGCCCTTGGCGTAAAGTTTTACCCCTGCGAAATGAGCATGACGGTCATGGGGCTTACGAAAGAAGACTTCATAGACGAGTGCGACGACATTATCGGCGCTGTTTCTTACATCGCAAAAGCAAAGGAATCGGAAATCAACCTTTTCATATAGGAGAACAATGACAGACTTTAACGTAAATAAAACGCTGGATGCCAGAGGGCTTAGCTGCCCTATGCCGTCGGTAAAAACAGCTCTCACGCTCGAGACGATGAAGAGCGGCGAGGTGCTTGAAATTATCACCGATGACCCGATATCCAAAAGAGACCTTCCGGTGTGGGCGGAATCTACCGGCAACGAGCTTCTCTCGCTTGTCGAGGAAGCGCCGACGATAAAGATATACTTAAAAAAGGCCTGAAAAACAGCCTCCCGTTATTTACGGATTATACCCGCTCTCGCCGTGCTCCGAGAGATCGAGCCCCTCGACCTCGTCTTCCCTGCTTACGCGAAGTTTAGTTATCTTTCCGGTTATCTTCAAAAGCGCCAATGTCGCGGCTACCGAGAATAACGCCGTCACGATTACGCCCATAAGCTGGACGAATAAAAAGTGAGCAGAGCCCGAGCTAAAGAGCCCTTCTACGCCTATGGAGCCAAAAAGCCCGAGAGAGGCGATTCCCCACATCCCGGCTATGCCGTGTATGCCAAAGACGTCGAGCGTATCGTCGTACTTGAACTTCACCTTTAATACGCTTACCGCGTAGTAGCAGAGCGCGCCCCCGGCGAGCCCGACTATCATGGCAGCGCCAACGCCGACAAACCCAGCGCATCCGGTTATGGAGCCAAGCCCCGCTACCGCCCCGGACACGGCGCCAAGGAGCGTGGGCTTGCCTCTATGAAGCTTTTCTATCACTGTCCACGAAAGCACTCCTGCGGCAGCCGAGACGTTGGTCGTAACAAAACTCATCACAGCAACGTCGTTTACGCCAAGTGCGCTTCCGGCGTTGAAGCCGAACCAGCCAAACCAGAGAAGCCCCATGCCAAGGAGTGTTAGCGGAAGGTTATGCGGAGCCATGAGCTCTCTGCCGTAGTTATGCCGTTTGCCAACCACTATACAGGCGGTAAGCGCCGAGAACCCTGAGCTTACGTGCACGACAAGCCCTCCGGCAAAATCCATTACGCCAAGGGAAGAAAGCCAGCCGCCACCCCAGACCCAGTGGCAAAGCGGGACATATACGAATGTCAGCCAGAGAAGGCTAAAGAGCGCGATTGCAGAAAACCTCATCCTCTCGGCAACGCCTCCGGTAATGAGCGCAACCGTAACAACCGCGAACATGCCCTGGAAAATAGCGAAGACCTCGTTTGGTATTGTCCTGCCGCCAAGGTCAGCGCCTCCAAAACTAAAGAGCGCGTGCTTAACGCTTCCGATAACGCCCATCACATCAGGGCCAAAGGAGAGCGTATAGCCCCAGACCACCCACGAAACCCCGATAAGGCCGAGCATAAAAAAGCTCTGCATCATCATGGAGAGCGCGTTCTTTCTCCGCGCCATTCCCGCGTAAAAGAGCGCGAGCCCGGGCACCATCAGCATCACAAGTGCCGTTGATATAAGCACCCAGAGCGTATCGGCCTTGTCAAACGAGACGCCGCCATCGGCATAAGCCGAGCCTGCCTGCATAAGAAGCATTGCCGCGAAGCCGCTAATGAGAGCTTTTTTCATAACAGTCAATCCTCCGGTGTTTTATTTGATAAAAAAACGGCGCTTTCTCCGTAAGGAGAAAGCGCCGCTGCTTTCAGCCGTATCACACGCCATGCGCCTTAAGGGCCGCTCCATCGGGGCCCTGGCGACAAATTTTACCTAACCTCTAAGGAATCTCGAAAATACCGCCCTCCCCGTGCGGGCAAGCGCAAGAGAATACTCATGGGTTTCGCGCTTTATCTTCTTCGGGTCTATGTAATCCAGCCCTTTAAGCTCTTTTACATTGCCGCTCTCAATAAGCCACTCATGGATCATGGCTTCTGTTACCTCAAGGTGGAACTGAAGGGCATATGAGTTTTTCCCTATCTTTAACATCTGATTCTCGAACAATTTACTCTTCGCAAGATTAACCGCGCCCTCTGGGCAATCAAAGGTATCGCCGTGCCACTGAAAGACCTTTGTCTTTGAAGGCAGGCCGGCGAACATAAAATCCCTCTCGCCGTCCTTTATAAGCTCCATATCGTACCAGCCTATTTCCTTTTTTTTGCCTTTATAGACCCTTGCGCCAGCTGCCTTTGCCATGAGCTGAGCGCCAAGGCATATGCCAAGCGTCGGGATGTTGTGCTTAAAGGCATACTCGATTAGCCTTAACTCTGGGGTCAGGAACCTATACTTATCTTCGTCATACGCGCCCATTGGCCCGCCCATTACTATGAGCGCTGTATCGGGGGCGAGCACTTTAGGTATCTCTTCTCCCCTGAAGGCATTAAGCTCCATGTACCCGATACGAAGAGCCCTCAGGCAATCGAGTATCAGGCCCGGGCCTTCGTGAGGAACCTGCTTTATTATAAGCGCTCTCTTAATAACGGATGGCATCGGAACTACCCTGCCCGGCCGTGCGCAAGCAGTATCAGCTCGGCCATTTCTTTCATGGATATCCGTTTATCCATGCTGATGGTGCGAAGCCTTTTATATGCCTCGTTCTCTGTAAGAGCGTCCTTTTCCATGAGAATGCCCTTTGCGCGCTCGATTATCTTACGCGCCTCAAGAGAGCCCTTAAGCTCAGCAACCTCTTTTCTAAGTGTTTCCAATTCCTCTGTATCAGCACCGGGCTTCATGCCTAGTATAAATTGCAACTTTCGTGCCAAAGGGTTTTAAGCTGATTCTATTGGTTTTAGCTGGGATTTTACAGGGGAATACGGAAAGTAACTTAATTTCACAGCACACACTGCCTAAATTTTAGGCAGCCGTTTTTGACGGGATAACACATCTAAAAAGCCATACAACTACGTCTTTTTCTCGGCCAGGGCGCTGCCGTAGAGCTCCATATAACGCCTTGCCGAACGGTCCCATGAAAAATCCTCGGCCATGCCCTTCTTCATGAGCGACTGCCACGCAACCTGGTCTTTCTTATAGAGCGTAACAGCCTCGGTAAGCTTATCAAGAAGCGCGTTCCAGGAATAGTCCTTGAACTTAAAACCATTGCCGCTGCCTCCTGCGTAGTCGCGTATGGTGTCGTCAAGGCCGCCGGTTGCCCTTACTACAGGCACCGTGCCGTAGCGAAGGCTGTATATCTGATTTAAGCCGCAGGGCTCGTAGCGCGACGGCATGAGGAACATATCGCTTCCCGCCTCGATAAGGTGCGAAAGCCTGTTATCAAAGGCCGCCCTAACTCCGAGCTTGCCCTTGAACTTAACTGCCAACGCCTCAAATAGCCGCTGATAACGCACATCCCCTGAGCCGAGTATGACCATGCATACATCCATGGCCATGATGCTCTCCATTGCGTCGCTAAGTATGTCGAAACCCTTCTGGTCGGCAAAGCGGGATATCAACCCGATGACAGGCGTCTTCGGGCCTGTGGTAATCCCGTACTCGGCAGTAAGGGCGCTCTTGTTGGCGACCTTACCGTTTAGACTTCCGGCGGAATACTTTTTAACGATTAAAGAATCTACCGACGGGTCCCACACGTCGTAATCAACGCCGTTCAGTATGCCGTGGAGCGAAGCGGCGCGCTTTTTGAGCATGCCCTCCAAACCGCAGCCGTATTCCTTTGTCTGCACCTCTCTGGCATACCCCTCGCTAACTGTTGTGACCACGTCCGAGTACGCTATGCCGCCTTTTAGAAGGTTAAGCTGTCCGTAGAACTCGAAGCCCTCCATCGAGAACATCTCGCCCGGGAGCCCGATTGTGTCGTAAAGAGCCGCCGGGAACGTACCCTGATACGCGAGGTTATGGATGGTGAACATCGTTGCCGTGTTGCCGTAGGAGTGAGAATAAACGCTTTTTATATAGGCCGGTATCAGGCCGCTTTGCCAGTCGTTACAATGTATGACATCGGGCTTAAGGCCAAGCACATGGGCGGCCTCGAGCACGGCGCGCGAGAAGAATGTGAAACGTTCAAGATTGTCGAAGTAATCGCCCTCGGGGGCGGTGTAGAGAAAGCTTCTATCGAAGAACTCGTCCTTCTTTATGAAGTACACTGGCACGCCCTGCGTCTCGCCTTCGAGTATCTCTCCGGTGACAACGCGGCGGCCTATGGGCACGGAAACGACCTTACCGGTGTTCTTTAACTTAAGTTTTTTATCCGCGACTTCTCTATAGAAAGGAGTAAATACCGAGACCTCTGCGCCAAGCTTCTTTAGCGCCACGGGAAGCGCGCCTGCGACATCGGCAAGACCGCCTGTCTTTGAAAACGGTATTACCTCGGACGAGACTATGATGACACGTACGGACATAGGCTATATGTTAACAAAAGCCGCGCCTGCTTGCAACGGCAAACGGTTAAAAACAGCATTATTGAGCCTTATGCACGCTTGCCTTGTCGAGATTGCCATCAAAGGTCATGGTGGCCTCGGGCTTTTCGATACTTCGCGTAACGCGGTTAGGCTCCATATTGAGCCTTATGCGTATGGCGCCGGAGACGGGGTTGCCCTTTGATATAACAATATCAGAGGAACATGACGTAATAGTGGACTTCTGAAACCCGGCCTTTTCCATGTCCTCGCAGGAAACAGGGCCGGACTTCTTGGGATTTGCCTCGCCGTAGGAAAGCATGGCCACATACGCATTCTTTGCGTCTGCGTTTACCGTTGCCGCATAGCCTCTGGCCCTGTAAGGATCCATCGAAGCTACCATGCCATACAGGTACAACACCCAAAGCGCCAAAACAAAAATAATTAGCAGCGTGCCGCTTGAGATAAGGCGCGTTGAGTTTGCAGCAACAAGATAATCGGGCCTCTCTTTACCCGGCTTTGCGGCAACACCCCACCTTATCATATTTACGCCCCTTACAATGCCGAGTATGCCGACGATAAGAGCGACAAGCGCACCTATTGCGCTGATAGCCGAGAAAAGGAAGGTCACTATGCCTACGATTATCCAGAGAGCCCATCCGTTATACCATTTGGGCTTGTCCTTTGCTTTCAGTATCGCATAGCCGCCGCCAATAAGCGTAAAAAGAATAAGCGCGAGAAAAAGACACAGCTCCGCGAGCATCGATACCGGGTGCGGCGTGCCGTTGGCAAAGGCATTGGAAGGAAAAAACATCGCAGACATGAACACAGCAAACGCTATTCGTTTCACAATCGTATCCTCCGTATTTTTTATTTAAACACTACCGCATCTACCCTTTACCGGGCCCGCGCCATGTCGAGCTTGCCGTCGAAAGTAATTGCCGCACCCGGCTTACCTATCATGCTTGCCGCCCTATCGAATCTAGTATTTACAATTATCCTTACCGCGCCGGATACGGGCCTGCCCTTCGAGAGCATTACATCCGAGGAACAGCTTAGCAACTCGGGCATTAGCAACCTCAAACCGTGCTTAGCCAATTCATAGCACGTAACGATCCCCGACTTCTTCGGGTTCTTCGCAGCATACGCCGACAACGCCTTATACGAGTCCATGGCCCCTTGATTTGCCTCGAATACATAGCTGCTCGCTTTAAGATGGTATATGGATTTATACGTGCCGTACACGAACACCCCGCAAAACACTACAACCGAGACAATGAGCAGCGCTCCCGAGACAATAAAGAGCCTTGAATCTGCCGAAGCAAGGTATTCTGGCCTTTGGCGGCCGCGGCGCGAAGCATTGCCCCATAATATCAGTTTAATTCCCCTGAAAACACCAAAGGCCCCGAGAGGAATCATGACAAGAACAGCAACGGATGCAAGCGGCATTGAAACCACTATGCAAACAACGCCTAAGACTATCATACCAAACCAGCCAATGTGCCGTTCTGATTTGTTCTTTACCCCGAGCACCTCGTAACCGCCGCCGATGAATGTAAAAACTACGACGGCAAGGATTATAAGCATCTCGGCCAGAAGCGACTCAGGGGCCGGAGTGATATTTGCAAAGGCACTGGAAGGGCTCAAGAAAATAATCGCCAGCACCAGAAAAAAGATTCGTTGTTTCATGGTATCTCTTCCTTATTTATGCGCCAGAGCGCCGCTACTCCACTCAAAGCGCCAGTCCTCTTCGGGCATGAACTCCGCTTTCTCAAAGCCCAGAACATCCCTGCCGTATTGTCTAAGCGAATAATTTGATGATACCACGCTAATGCCTCGCTGGTAAAGCCTGTAAACGCCATGCTCCAATGGAGCGCCCCATGGCTTTGTCGTGACGAGTATGTAGCTCGCGTTATTTTCTAAAGCTTCCTGCGCGTAGACGACCTTTATAACGGCCTTCTCCTTTGAGGCAAGCCAAAGGCTAAACAGCGCATCCCCTGAAGAGGAAAACCTCCAGTCTACGGCGCCAAAGGTAAATGCGCCTGGCGTCTCTTCGATGGGCCCGGCCTCGCCCGCGCCAACGACACCGTCGCAAAGCGGCCTTGCAGCCTCGCCCGAGGCCTCCACCCTTTCAATCGAAATCTTCCACGGCCCCGGGTGAGCGGAATCAACAGGGAACGGCACCCTCATGCCCTGGATAACAGGCACCGGGTGCGGGTTCTCGTAGCAGTAATATGCTATAACCTCGACAGAGCCGCCCTTGACGTAGACCTCTATTCTTTCCTTTGTAAAACGGAGAACCGGGATGACGCCTGAGGCAAACGGCAAGACAGCCAACAGGATTATCAAAATGATTACGGGAATGACTGTATGGCTAAAACGTGAAGACTTCTCAGGCACAACGCGCCACGCTCCTAACAGATAACGGCAAAACTTCTCTCTCCAACACGCTTACCGTCGAGTAAGAGCTCGACCGTCCAATTGCCGATAAAGTCCTTCATGCCTATGGAAGGATCGATGCCGCCAAGCGCCCTGCCCCCAAACGACGGGTTCATCTCTATCCAGAGCCGCACTGCGTAGCCTTCGCCCTGTTTGGTCGCAAACTCGTGGACAGAGCGGTCCTGGAACTTTCCCCTGGGGTTATACCAAAGCGCCTCGGCCTTGTGAGGGCCCGGCGACAGGGAGATGAATTCGGCGTATAAATAAATTTTATCCCTGCAGCCAAACGGCGCGGAGTCGGCCTTGCCAAGCGGGTCGTCGGTAAGGATAAAACCGGCTGCGCTGCCTGCAAAAACAACTCCGGCGGCAAGCGGCGCGATAATGGCCAGAGCCACTATGCCGCAAAACCGCCGGAAGAACATGCTTAAAACCCCGTACCTGAGCATCTATACGGTTCGATATTACGGAGTAGGAGGAGGAACAGGAGGAGTAAGCGTGCCGCCTCCGCCGCCTGTAGTGGTTCCGCCGCCGCCGCTGCTGCCGCCTCCGCCGCCGCAACCGGCGAAGACAAACAGAGATGCCGAAAGGAGCAGCGCCAGGGCAATACGTCCGAAGCTGTATTTTGTCATGGTCAAGGTCTCCTTAATTGGCGGTTATGGCGATGTCGCGCCTTTTACCGTCGTTTGTATAAACGAACTCGCCTGTCGTGTGCATGTCAACAACAGTGTCGCTTCTAAGATCCTTTAGCTTTACGCCCGAGGGCACCTTTGCCGTATCCCAGCTTAGCGTCACCTTGGCGCCATTATTGGCGGCCTCGACACTTAGCGTCCACGACGCGCCGCCAGCCTGTATGTCCCTCCAGAGCGGGCCCTCTACATTGCCAAACCACGCCTTAACGCCGCCGGCAAGAAGCGCCGGAACGTCGTACTGGCCGTCAACACCGGAGGTGGCGTCCGCTCTCTGGCCAAAGCTGAGCTTATTTTCCGCGTCCCCTGCCGCAACCGTTATACGCGCCTCCCATGAGTCCCCTGAAAATGCGGGAGCGGCAAAAACAAAGAGCAGCAAAAGAACTGCAAGCGATATATTTATCGTACCTGTTTTTATATTCATCTTTGCCTCCGTCATGGCTTGGTTATTACGAGCTTATATGTTGCGCTCGAATCCTTCACATACACCCAGTACCCGATAAACGGCACGAGGGTCGCATTGGGCGTTCCTCCCGCGCTCTCGCTCGTATACGTAGAGCCCCAATCGGAGCCGTTATAGTAATAGATGGCGTTCGCGAGCCAGTTACTGCCCGTTGCCGCCGACCAGCTTACCGGCGTCTCGGCGTTCTTCTGCACTTTTACGCCGCTAAGGAGCACATTTCCTATGTACGGGTTGGATATGATGTTCCAGCCCTGGCTAAGCGTCAGCGTGACGGTCGGGCCGGGCACGTCGGCGTAGAGCGCAAGCTCTGGCACCGTAATCGGGCTGGTGCCCGTGTGCCACATGAAGTAGCCCTCGCCGTACTTGAGGTAATTGGTAAGGCCCGGATTGGCTACATCGTCCACCCGCTCATATGAGCCCGAGCTTGCCGCAAGCCCCGTCGACTTCCACCTGTAGGTATGCGACTCTCCGAGGTTGGTTCCGCCGTCGAGATTAAAGGCGTTTATGTTCCTCGGTATGCCGATTATGTTATATCCGGTAAGCAGACCGACCGTCGGGCCGCTATTGGGAACGCCGCTGCCGCCCTGTGCAACCGTGGAGCCGCCGTTTAGCACGGTCTCGAAGTAATAATTCACGACCTGCGGGCCAAGCTTTGTTGTAAAGGTGCAGAGAGCGCCTGCGCTGTAGCTTCCGGTGCAGGTCATCGTGTAGGCCTGGTAATCTGCAGCGCTTGTCGGATTACTCTTATTGGAGATGTAGACCGTCACCGATTGCGGCGTGCCGCCCGGGTCCTGCACGACAATCGAGAACGTGTACTCGATATCGACCTTCGGTTTGCTGCCTGTGCTGCTGTTGTCGGAATCCTTTCCGTTGTCTTTACGCGAAAGTCCGGGGAGCGTGTCGTTAGAGCCGGAACTTCCGTTGTCGTATGCCACGTAGCTTACGCCTGCCGGAGCCGTTGGCGTTGCCGAACCTGTTACTCCGGCCGACATATTGCCCACCTCGTCGGCGGCGCACACGCGGTAATAATACGCCGTGCCGTTTACCGTGCCTGCTACGGCATAGCTCGTAGCCGAGCTGTTATCGAGAAGCACCGTGCCGCTTGAGCAATCTGCCGGAACAGAGCCCGTTGAACCAAGAAGCTTATACTTGATTATTCCGCTTTGCGCGTCCGAGAACCCGGACCAGCTAAGATCTATCTGGTAGTTGGCAGGCGTTGCCGTAAGCGAGCCGCCTGTTGGAGCGGTAGTATCGAGTATTATCGCATCGCTTGAGACCTCGGACACTATGCCTGTTGTATCTTTAAACATTGCATAAACGGTCTTTGACCCATCGCCTGAGGTAAGCGCCCACGGCATGGAGGCCGAATACGCGGCCCATGTCTCGGTATCAAAGACGCCGTCGTTACTTAACATTATCTCTGTGATTGCGCCGTTCGGGGTGGTCGGAGAGAACGTAAGGGTGCGCCCCGCTGCCGTTGATGCGTACGTTGCGCCGCCGTCTACCTGCATCGAGCCGACCGGCTGCACGATGCCGAGGGTCGCGGTGTTCCAAAACCCTGAGTATCCGGCATACGTCGCGCCGCTTGCGCCAATTAGCGCCCCTGCGGCAGCCTGGCCGGAGGTGGCGTTGACTTTATAGCTCGGACTTGACATCTCGCCGCCGGAGGAGCCTATTACGTCCGGATTGAGCTTGTAATTCGTGCTGGTCATCTCCTCTGCCGCAGCATATAACGGCAAGGCAATGACTGCGGTGGCCACCAACAACATCCTAACCAAACCATGAATTTTTCGTCTCATAAGCCCCCCGGTCTATATATACGAGTTTACTTCCTATTAAAAAGAAAATCAACTGTTTTCCAGCTTCGTTTACGCGGTTGCCGCGTGTTCACGTCCGCAAGAAAGCGCGCCTTACGGCGCACTAACAATAGCCTTACTTCGCGCTGCTGGACGCCACGGTAGCGCCGCTCGAATCACCCTTTGCAAATGTCCAGCCGAGCTTGCCGACAACCGCCATATCCACCTTGCCGTCGGCCTTGAGTATGCCGTTACTGATGAGCATGTTCCTTATGGCAGTGGTTCCGAGGTCGCTGCCCGCGAACCTCTTCTCAAACTCGTTTACTGTCTCGTTTGCCATTGGCTTGAAGTTCTTATTTGGCTCAACAGGCTCATGCGCCTCGAACCCTGCCCTCGTGGCAGTGACAAAGTAATTGAACTCGAAGTTGCCTGTGCCGTTCTTGAATTCCTTCACCTTTATGGTCTCGTTGGTTTCGCCTATCACCGCTATGCCGTAGGTGTCGGCGCTCTTTGGCGTTACCTGCACCTGCACTGTAGAGCCGTTTGCCACGATTGCGAAATAATCGGGCAGTATTACAGTTGCCTCTCCGTTAACAAGCTTTGCCGTGCCGCGGTATGTGACCATCGCCTCCGGGCTCTCGGTAGCAACGTAGTTTATCTGCTTACCGGGGTCATTTATATGAGGCTGAATAAAGCTCTTTGTACCACTTGCAGTAAAATTTCCCGACACGTAGGTATTACCGCTAAAATACCCGGCATACCCGCCGCCCGAGTTAAATCCATACACGCCAAAGCCCGAAAGGCTACTGCTCCGGCCATATACGCCATAGGTAATACCGGTTCCTGCGCTCGCATAACCCTGCACACCCACGCCGCTCGTGCTGTTGCTATGGCCATATACGCCATAGGTAGCGCCGCTTGCAGCGGTCGCCATACCCAGCACGCCCGTGCCGCTCGTGCTGGCGCTATGGGCATATACACCATAGGTAATACCGGTTACTGCGTTAGCCGCACCCAGCACGCCCGTGCCTTCCGTGCTGTCGCTTTGACCTGCTACGCCCGTCGTAGGGCCGCTCGCAGCATTTGCCCATCCAACTACGCCTGTGCCTCCCGTGCTGACGCTTTGACCTGCTACGCCCATCGTAAAGCCGCTCGCGGCGCTAGCCACACCATACACGCCTCTGCCACTCATGCTATCGCTTTGGCCGGATACGCCGTAGATTAGGCCGGTCGTGGAAGTGCTAATACCGCTTAAGCCGGCTGAAGAAGAGGTTGCACTCGTGTTCGTGCCGGTTATTATACCCGCCCCGGCATTTGCTCCGCTAAGAGAAAGAGGAGCCGCAACGCTAAATGATGTGCCGGTAAGCATAAGCCCCGTGCCTGCTGAATATGTCGTATCGGTATCAACATCTGCCGCGCACGCCCACGCGCCGCCGTTCCATTTCATTATCTGGTTGGTCGTGCAGCCGTTCTGGTTTAAATCGGCCAATGCAATCGTTCCGTCGGCAATATGGCTTGACGTTATTCCTGCGGGTACAACGCCAAAGGTCGTGCCTGTAAGCATGAGCCCCGTTCCTGCGGCGTAGGTCGTGTCGTTATCCGTGCCGTCGCTAAAGCCCGCTGGCATGCCTGTTATGCTGCCCCATGCAGCAGCCGTAACACCGGTAAGCCCGGACCCGTCACCGGATATCATACCGCTGACCGTAAGGTTACCGCTCGTCGTCAAATTTCCCTGCACATGCGTCTTGCCGTTAAAATACCCGGCATAACCTGTTGACGCATTACCTCCATACACGCCGTAACCGGTGGAACTGTTACTTACTCCGTATACACCCCAATTATTTCCGGTTGTATTGCTCGCATTACCTGTCACGCCGACACCGTTAGGACTGGAACTCGTGCCGATAACGCCATGAGTAAAACCGCTTAAGGCAGTGCTCTCGCCTTTTACACCGAATGAATTCATGGTTGTGCTCGAATTCGAGCCGGTTATTATGCTTCCTCCGGCGTTAGCGCCGCTAAGAGAAAGCGGTGTTGCGACGCTAAACTGCGTGCCCGTAAGCATAAGCCCTGTGCCTGCGGTGTAAGTCGTGTCGGCATCTGCCACGCATATCCACGCGCTTCCGTTCGACTTTGCAACCTGCCCGTTAGCGCAGGTAAGCCCTCCGAGCGTATCGTTATCACCGTCACTAAGGCCCGCTGGAACGCTTGTTATGCCGCTCCAAGCAACACTATCGGCCTCCGCAGCCCTAACCGCAAATGGCACGAGCGATAGCTTTTGTCTCGGAGTCATCTCAGGGTCCGAGCCTGCTGTTACGCCTATATAAAGGTCTGCCACATTTATTATTGTCGACGTAATCGGCGTGGTCTGCCCAAGCGTAACGGTAAAGATACCGTTCGCCGCTTGGACGCTGTTTATGGTCTCTGTCCAGAGAGCAGAGCCGCCGGAAGCCACATTATATATCTTGAATGTAATATTAACCGGGCCGGTGACAGGCGTGCCTGACCCGTTGTTTGTAAGCTTGCCCTGATAGCTCATGGTGCCCGGCACTGCAGCGTAAGACGGCAACGCGAAGAAAATAAGTATGGCGAATGCTGACAACAGGTGCTTCACAATGTTTTTCATGCTGCGGCTCTCCTTGTCATGGTTTATGGATTACAATACCTTGCCCAGCTTCCTGCTTTTAACAAAAGAATACCGCGGCAAACTACCATGCCCACAAACCAATTGCAACACTTTTTACATGACATTACATTTTCGCATTCCCGTAGACATACGACCATGCCTTATTTCACGCCGCAGGAAAAACAGCACGCAATATACGTTTATCCTCTGCCGGTCATACTCGCGCCAACCGCATGTTCACAGCAGCAAAAAAAAAGGGGGGGATACGGTAAAACCCGCCTGTATCCTGCTACTATGCCCCGCAACACGGCGTTATAACTACCTTACCTCACCCAGGTCGAGCCGTCCCACTTAAATACGTACGCCGAACCCTGGAGTGTATTCGTGCCAATATCGTCACCATACGCGCCGATTGCAATCGTAGAGCCGTCAAAGGACACGGCGATAGCCGTGGCAAACCAATCGGCTGCCAGCCCGTCCGTGGCAATAAGCTTGGTCTCTATCCACGAACTGCCGTTCCACTTGTATGCATACGCAGAGCCCTGGTCTATAAATGTACTATCGTCAACAGTCGCGCCGACTGCGACCACATTCCCGTCAGGAGACATGGAGATTGAATAGCCGAAGTAATCCCCTGCCAGCCCGTCGGATGCAACCAGCTTTGTCTCAACCCACGCACTTCCGTTCCACTTATATACATACGCTGAGCCCTGGTCTATATTCGCGCCAACATCGTCCAAATCCGCGCCGACTGTAATAATATTGCCGTCAGAAGACACCGAGATTGAACCGCCGAATTGATCGCTTCCCGCTCCATCGGAGGCAGTAAGCTTTGTTTGCACCCACGAACTTCCATTCCACTTGTAAGCATACGCGGAGCCGCTCATTGCTGCAACGCCATCGCCGTAATACGCGCCGGATACGACAGTATTTCCGTCGGAAGACACGGCGATTGCAATGCCCAGGAAATCCGATGTCAGCCCGTCGGAGGCTGTAAGCTTGGTCTCGACCCACGAGCTTCCGTTCCACTTGTATACGTATACAGAGCCCTGGTCTTGCTTCACCCCAACATCGTCCCCGGGCACGCCGACCGCGACAGTATTACCGTCAGAAGACACGGAAATTGAATAGCCAAAGTAGTCCCATTGCGCGCCATCAGATGCCGTAAGCTTTGCCTCGACCCACGAGCTTCCGTTCCACTTATTTACATACACAGAGCCCTGATCAGCAAAACCAATATTGTCGTAAGGCGCGCCGACTGCGACAGTATTGCCGTCAGAGGATGATGCGACTGAAAAACCGAATTGATCGCTTACCGCTCCATCAGAGGCAGTAAGCCTGGTCTCGACCCACAAGCTGCCGTCCCACTTATTTACATACACAGAACCCTGATCAATATTCCCTCCGACATCGGCCTTGCTCGCACCGACTGCGACAATCTTGCCGTCCGAGGACGCTGCGATCGCATAACCGTACCAATCGTTTGCCGCGCCGTTTGAGGCAAACAATCTGCCTATGTCTACATTGCCGTTACAATTGTCGTCAATGCCGTTGTCCTGTATTTCTGCAATGGGCACTATCTCTCCGGTACAACTGCCCCAAGTGCCTCCGCTCTGGCACACCTTATTGCCTCTTCGGCAACTGCCGACATTCCTTGTGGAGACAGCCCCTGTGTAGCATACGACCTCATCGCCGACAATGCATGCGCCTGCCCCTGTCTGGTCAGCTGAGCACGTAACGGTTCCGTCTGAGTTTATGGCAGTTATGTAGTTTCCAACCGAGCATGAGCCGGTAACGCGCGTCTGAACGACATTCGTATCAACGGCTATGGTGCCGCTTCCGGTAATCGTTCCCCCGCTAAGCCCCGCGCCTGCGGCAACAGAGGTAACGGTACCGCCACTGTTAGTGTCTGTGTCAATGTCCACCGCGCACGCCCACGCCGTGCCGTTCCACTTAAGTATTTGGTTCACGCCGCAACCGTTCTGCCCAAGGTCGGCCACTGTAATCGTTCCATCCGCTATATGGCTTGACGTTATTCCTGCGGGTACAACGCCAAAGGTCGTGCCTGTAAGCATGAGCCCCGTTCCTGCGGCGTAGGTCGTGTCGTTATCCGTGCCGTCGCTAAAGCCCGCTGGCATGCCTGTTATGCTGCCCCATGCAGCAGCAGCCGTAACACCGGTAAGCCCCGAGCCGTCACCGCTTATAGTGCCGCTAACGGACAAATTACCCTGCACGTGCGTATTGCCCTGAAAAAACCCGGCATAACCGCCACCGGAGTTATATCCGTATACGCCAAAACCATTGAGACTGGCACTCCAGCCTAATACGCCCATGTTTATGCCGGTTGCGTCGCTCGCATAACCATACACGGCCCTGCCATTAAAACTGGAGTTCTCGCCGTATACGCCGGAGGTAATACCGCTTCCGTAGGCAACGCCTATCACGCCCGTGCCGTTTGCCAAGCTGCTTTCTCCCCATACGCCTGAGAGACCCAAACCAAACACGCCCCTGCCGCTTGCGCTGTCGCTTTGGCCCCATACGCCGTAAGTAGAGCCGCTTGCGGCAGTGCTTAGACCCTTTATGCCCGACGACGCGCTGGCGGTACTGGCATTAGTTCCGGTAATTATGGATGAAGCGGTTGTGCCGCTAAGAGAAAGCGGGTTTGCGACGCTAAATGTCGTACCGGTAAGCATAAGCCCTGTGCCTGCTGCATAGGTCGTGTCCGTATCAACATCTGCCGCGCATATCCACGCGCTTCCGTTCCACTTGGCCACCTGATTTGTGGAGCACGAAAGAGCGGCCTTGCCAAGCGCGTTTACCAACGGGTCTGTCTCGGCTGTTATGCCTGAGTCGGCGCCGCACACCCACGCGCTTCCGTTCCACTTGGCTACCTGATTTGGGGCGCACGAAAGAGCGGCCTTGCCAAGCGCGTTTACCAACGGGTCTGTCTCGGCTGTTATGCCTGAGTCGGCGCCGCATATCCACGCGCTTCCGTTCGACTTTGCAACCTGCCCATTAGAGCAAAAGAGCACGCCAAGCGTATCGTTATCACCGTCACTAAGGCCAGCTGGAACGCTTGTTATACCGCTCCACGCCACACTATCGGCCGCAGCAGCCTTCACGGCAAAAGGCACGAGAGCGAGCTTTTGTCTGGGCGTCATCTCGGCATCAGCGCCTGCTGTTACGCCTATATAAAGGTCTGCCGTGCTTATTATCGAAGATGTAATCGGCGTGGTATTGCCAAGCGTCACGGTAAAGATGCCGTTTGTCACGGTAACGCCATTTATGGTCTCTGTCCAGAGAGCAGAGCCGCCAGAAGAGATATCGTATATATTGAATGTAAGCGCAACCGAGCCGCTAACAGGCGTGCCTGCAGCGTTCGTGAGCCTGCCCTGATAGGTCATAGTACCGGGCACTGCGGCATGTACCGAAGCAGCAGTCCAGAATAGTACCGCTAATACGCTTATTGCCAGCAAAACAGCTCTTTTTGTATTCATAAATACTGATTTCCCTTCATGTAGTTTTATTTCAAGATGCTATTTTGCCAAGCGCAGGTTATATGTCTTCATATTTTACACCAGCACCTCGCAATAAAGCTTGAAAACCAAGACTATACCCTTACGCTACTTATGTCAAATGCTATTTTTTAAATAACTATTTATAATTTTCAGTTTTTGCTAAAACGCCTGCATTGGTTCTACTTTTATCGTATCCGTCCCTATCCAGCATATCTATCACCCAGAGACCATCTAAAACCTTTTACATGGAAGCGGCAGCAATGCACCTTGGCCGTTGCGCGCGCACCATGTTTTATGTTACGCTTATTCGGATGAGTATCTTAAAAGGACTAAATCCCGCGCAAGAAGAAGCTGTCGTTCATTCGGGCGGGCCGCTGCTCGTGCTCGCAGGAGCCGGAAGCGGCAAAACACGCGTGCTCACCACCAGAATCGCCCACCTCGTGGCTGACAGGAATACCAGGCCAGACTCTGTCTTTGCCGTAACCTTCACCAATAAGGCCGCAAACGAGATGAAGACCCGGCTTAACGTGCTCATGGGCTCAAAGGCCTCGCTTGTCTGGCTCGGCACGTTCCACTCTCTCGGCATGCGAATACTGAAACGTGAAGCAAAAAAGGCCGGGCTCTCGGACTCTACAACCGTGTACGACGACGGCGACCAGCTCCGCCTTATAAAAGAGGTCATGGAAGACCTTGGCATAGGCACAAAGGCCCTTCAGCCAAAGACAGTGCTCTCACGCATAAGCCAGGCAAAGAACGAGTTCATAGAGGCCAAGGACTACCTTAATCACGCGGCAGACTTCTTTGCGGAAAAGGTCGCTGCAATTTACGAAATATACCAGAGAAGGCTCGAATCCATGAGCGGCCTTGACTACGGGGACCTGATATGCCGCCCGCTTCGTCTTTTCAAGGCACACCCGGAGGTGCTTGAGTCCTACAGAAACCGCTTCGAGCACGTGCTTGTAGACGAGTACCAGGACACCAATAAATCACAATACATAATGATGAACTCGCTTGCCTCCACGCACCGTAACCTCACGGCTGTGGGAGACCCGGACCAGTCCATATACGCGTGGAGAGGGGCGGATATAAGGAATATCCTCGGTTTCGAGGAGGACTGGGCGGATTCGACGATTCTAAGGCTCGAGCAGAACTACCGCTCTACAAAGCGAATACTTGGCGCTGCGAACGCGGTCATACAGAATAACCGCGACAGATACGAGAAAAACCTCTGGACCGATAACGCGGAGGGCAAGCTTCCCTCCTATGAAGAATGCCCTGATGAAAAATCAGAGGCAGAGCACGCCATAGCTGCCGTCAGGGAGGCGTTAAAGGACTCTCCGGAAGACGGGTATAGAGGCATTGCCGTATTTTACCGCACAAACGCCCAATCAAGGGTCATCGAGGAACGTCTTATAAGGGAGCACATGCCCTACGCCATAGTCGGGGGCACGAAGTTCTACGACCGAATGGAGGTAAAGGACGCCCTTGCCTACCTTCGCGTAGTAAATAACCCGAAGGACTCGCTTAGCCTAAGGCGCATCATAAACGTTCCGGCAAGAGGCATCGGAGAGCAGACCCTCGATAAGATGGTGACCTCCGCAACGGAGAGAGGCATCACGCTCTACGAGGCATTCGAAACAGCCGCGAAAAACAGCGAGATGAAAAAGCCGGAAATCGCAAAGCTCTTTACCGCCTTCGCAAAATGCAGGGAACATAGCGAGGCAGCACCACTTCACGAGGCAGCAATGGAGCTTCTCGAAAGTTCCGGGTATATCGCCATGTACGAGAAAGAGGATAACGACGAGGCATTCGAGAGAATCGAGAACATACACGAGCTAATTAGCGCAATACGCGACTACGAGGAATCCACGGAAGAGCCATCTTTACAGGACTTTCTTGAAAAAGTCGCGCTCGTAAACGACGCGGACTCTTACGACGAGACAACCGACAAGATAACCCTCATGACCGTGCACTCGGCCAAAGGGCTCGAGTTCGACTCCGTCATTATAGTAGGGCTCGAAGAACGCGTGTTCCCGCACTTTAGGAGCATGGACAGCGATACAGAGGTGGAAGAAGAAAGAAGGATATGTTACGTCGCCATGACGAGGGCGCGCAAACGCCTCTTCATGCTCTCCGCGAGGTCGAGAAACATATTCGGAGAGCTAAGGTTCCAGACCAGGTCGCGCTTTGTAGACGAGATACCAAAAAAGATGCTCGACATACGCGGCGACAAAGAAGACAAGCTCCCAAACGAACCATACTACACATACGACGACTCGCAAATCGAGCCTGTGCGCTATGAAAAGGCAAAGAGCCCGCTTTCATCCCCTGCCCCTGCTGCCGACAGCGGCCCGTGGAAAATAGGCGCGCGCGTCGAGCACCCGGATTTCGGCGTTGGCGTGATACTGGCAAAAGAGGGCTCCGGAGATAGCGCGAAGGTAACTGTCAGGTTCCAGAGGGCCGGGCAAAAAAAGCTCTCTCTAAAGCACGCGCCTCTTACCGTAAGCCGGTAAAAGAGCGGCTGCCTCTGTTGCAATAACTTTGCGGATGTGTTAAAAATATCCGGAGATACGCAAGTCTTTCGAGGAGTCTTCTACACATGCCCATGCCGCAGAGCAGCGCTTTTGTCATACGCACTTTAGCAGTGGCATTGTGCGTCATTACTTTCACGGGCGCCGTCTTTCTTACCGAAATAAAAGCAGAAGAACCGAAAAAGACCGTGGCATCCGAGGAATCCATGGCAAAGACCCTCGAGAAACTCTACGGCGACTACGAGAAAATAGACTCGGCTCTGAAGGCCTCGACAGCCTCTACGCCGTCGGTCCCGTCTACCGAAGGCCTTCTCGTGCCGCTTACCGTCACAATAAAAAAGAACGGCAACTTCAGGCTCTCCTCGGTCGAGGTCACCGACAACGGGCTCCCGCTCTGGGGCCACATCTACGACGACGAGGAAAACATGGCCATGGACAAGGGCGGGCGCCACTTCCTCTACAGGTCCGAAACAGCCGGCGGAAAGCACACCATCTCGGTTGAGTACGGCTTCTCGCCAGACAACGATAAAGAAGAGGTCTTGAAGAGACAATCGGCCTGGACATACAAGGCAGGCAGGGAACCCGTGGTTCTGGAAATAATATTCGAAAAGGCCGGTAACAATGTCGTTGCAAAACCGGGAATGCTTCGTGTCGTTCAGGGCAAATAGGAAAGTTTACGGGATCGCCAGGGCCTTTGCGGCGATTTGCGTTTTCTTTGCGGCCCAGCACGCCGCCGCCTCTTCTGCCGATGACATCCCCGTAAGGAACATCGCATCGGCGCGCCTTATAGCCGAAGAAGCGGCATTCGAGCTCCACAGGGGCAACATGCTCGGGGCCGCGATACTTACGGCAGGCAGCGACGACCCGCTGCTTACACCGCTTCGATCCCTTGCTCACGTAAAACTCGGGCGCGCCGTAGAACCCGGCATTTCGTACGCCGACTATGGCCCTGCCTCCGAGGCGCTTAGAGAGATGTTCCTCGTAAACGACATGGCCGCGCTAAAGGCCTCGACAAATGGCGTCAAAAACCCAGTTGCCGCGTACTACGGCGCTCTTGCAGCTTACGGCGAAGGAGACTTTAAAACCGTAAGCAACCTTATCCAGTCCGTCGACGCGTCGTCGCCGCTTTACCCCTACGCCCTGATACTGATGGCGCAGATACAGATAAAGAACAACTACCCCGGCGGCGCCCTGTCCATAATAAACGTCGTCATATCGAGGGCCCCAGACCTCCACGACGAGGCAACCGACGCCGCGCGCATGTACAAGGGCTACCTGCTCTACGAACTCGGCAGATACGCGGAAGCAGAGGAAGCATTTTTATCGATATCTTACGGGCCGCTTAAAAACGAAGCCCTTGCCAACGCGGCGCACTCGGCTCTAAGGGCATCGAAATGCAAGGACGCGCTCGCCCACATCGGGCGCATTGAAGCGCCAAACCCGCTTGGGGCGTTTGGGCAGGAACTACTGCTCGCAAAGGCCCACTGCCTGAAAGAAACCGGCAAGACAACCGAGGCCATCGGGCTCGTCACCGAGACCATGAAAATACTAAACGCCCTCACCGACGGCTACGACAAGACATACGCATCAAAGACGCTGCCGGAGGAAACAGAGGAGCTGCTCTCCACAACACGCATGGCGGCCGGGGACGCTCTCTTTAAACCGGCCGGGATAGACGGCAAGGCGATAGCCGAATCCATACGCATAGAGGCGGCAACAAAAGACTCTGAAAAACTCAAAAAGGCCGAATTCTACTACACGGCTGCTGACGAGACCGAACGCACGTTCAAGAAAAAAATAACCGAACTTGACTATGCGATACACGCCATTTCGGCAAGGAAGGCCTCTCTCGAGTCGTGGTTCGAGGGCAACAGAAGCGGGGCAACAAGCGCCAGGGCGCGCCTTCAATACTTAAAGGACGCGGCCTATGAAGACAAATGGCATGGCCCGACGCTTCGCGACCACGGCCTTGGCGAGGCCGTGACGGCAGAGATAGAGAAAAAATGGTCTTTTGCGCTAAGCCGCCCGCTCTCCGCAAGCGAGAAACTCCTGATACATCTTGTATTACTCGACGGAGCCGAAGGAGAGACATACCTCGACAACATACAGTACAGCCAGCTCCTCTACCTTATGACAGTGCCTTTGCCGCCCGGACAAAAAACTCCGATAGCCGACCGCATAGCGGCAGACCTTGGCACAATGGCAAACAGCGGCCCTCTTCCAAAGGAACTCTACATACCGACCGTAGAGGAATGGATAACGAAGAAGCTTGCAAAGGACGCTCTTGAGATAAAAAAACTTAAAGACCTAAAGGCCCTTGCCGAAAAGGACCTGGCCGATGCTTTTACAGTCAAGAAGGCCGCGGTATCCATGGCAAGAGAGATACTTCTTCGCCGCGCCGCGCTTTTACGCTTCGAGATACGAAGCATAAACGAAAAGGCCAGGGGCGTACTAACCTCGATCTCCGGCAAACGGGAGGCGGATAAGTGATGGCGCTGACGCGGCACTTTTTCATACCGGCGGCGCTTTCGCTTGCGGCAGCATCAATCCTGTTTTACGGCTGCCAGGGCACGGCGCCGCTGCATATACCCGTAATAGAGAATAAGAGCCTCTCGACCGCCGAGGAGTATATCGACATCGCGCTAAAGAGCGGGGATGTGTCGGTTGAAACGCTCCTGGTTCTGACCGAGAACTACTTTGACGAAGAGAGCGCCATATCGAGAGACCGCTTCCTCGCATACGAAGAGCAGCAGCGCCTCTACCTTGCCGGAAAGACAAGAGCGGCCCCGGCAGCGCCCGTGACCGACCATTCGCGCCTCATAAGGGGGCTGCGCGCAGTGCAGGAGCGCTTTCCGGACAAGGACGGCATGGACGGTGTTGCCTACGCGCTCGGCTACGCGCTATTCGAGAGCGGAAAGCCAAGTGAGGCAATAACCGCGTTCGAGAAGTTCCTCGAAAAATACGACTCCAGCCGCCTTGCAACCGAAGCTAACTTTCGTCTGGCCGAACTATACTTCGACGAAAGCCGCCTCGTGGAGGCCGAGGAGGCATACTCAAAGCTCCTAAGACGCCGGACATCGGCCTTTCACAACAAGGCCACATACAAACTCGGATGGACGCACTACCGCTTGGACGAATACGACCGGGCGTTCTCGTACTTCGTAAGGCTCCTTGACAGTTCCAAAATAGCGCAAGCCGACCGCGAGGCAGCGGAAACGCTCGGCACGGAGGCTGAAAACGACGCGATAAAGGCCCTGACCCATCTAAAAGGAACCGCGATAGAAACCCTTATGACCGGCATCAAGGGCTCGCCAAAGGCCCCTGCCATGACGCTCGCGCTCGGACGAGTGTTTTTGGACCAGGGCCGTACAGTTGAGGCCGCGCAGGCCTTCGCGCTCTTTTTAAAGCTCTTCCCGGAAAACCGCGCCGTGCCGGTAGTATACATGGAAATGGCAAAAACAGCCGATGTGGCAGGCGACAAGGCAAGCGCAATTGAGTTCAAGAAAAAGCTCATAGAGAACTACGGCCCGTCAACCGACTGGTACAGGCGAAACTTTGAAGGCCTGGGCGCAGAAGAGCGCGCCTCCATGGCATCTGCGCTTCTAGACCTTGCCGACCACTACCGCGAACTGGCAAAGACCGACCCCGGCATGCGCGATAAGGCCATAGACGCCTACGCGCTGTTTGTCGTAAACTTCGGCACCAATGCGGCGGCCGAGGCCGCAAGGTACAATCTCGCGGACCTGCTTTTCGAATCCGAACGCTACATCGAGGCAGCGCTGCAGTACTCTGACCTTACGCTGCTCCTTAGAAACAAGCCCGAAGGCGAGGCAGCGGCCTTCACATGCCTCATATCGCTTGAACTGACGGCGGCATCGAATAAGCCGTTTAACAAAACAACCTACAGGCAGATAGCCGGCGACGTTACCCTTTACTATTCGACCTACCACATGGACAATCCCAGGGCCGAGGCCTTCATGTTCAAGGCCGCGGACGCGTACGCCGCCGCAGGCATGCACACCGAGGCAAAGGACGTCCTTACCCCGCTTACCAGGGGTAAAAACCCCTATGCCGCGTTCATCAAGCTTGGCGACATACAGGCCGCGGCAATGGACATAGACGGCGCACTCGATTCATACGAAAAGGCCTACGCCATAAAAAAAGACGCCTCGCTAAACGAGCGGCTTGCCTCCATGCACTATCTTAGGGCTCTCGAGCACGAGAAGCTTGGCGCATACGACGACGCGCTAAAGCGCTACATGAGGGCCTTCGAACTCGGTGCGCCGTCGAAAACCTCCGATGACGCGCTCTTAAGGGCCGCGCGCTTACAAATGAAAAGGGGCGACGACGAAGGGTTCGAGCGCGTACTCGCGCTCGGCAAGCGGCTGATGCCGCTCTCCAACGCGACATACACAGTCATCGTAGAGAACGCTGCAGACAACGAGCAAAAAGGCCGGACAAAGAGCGCCGCCGACAGATACAACGAGGCGGCCATCCACGCGCATCATATCGGCAAAACAGAGGAAAGAGACAAACTCGTCATAAAAGCGGCGGCCTTATATAATGTGGCCGCCATGTACCCCATGACCCGAAGCATCGTGTCCGCGCGCATCTCGCGTGGAGGGTTCGCTTCAACACAGGCGGAGGCGAAGGCGCTGCTACTTATGGCAGAGGCCGAGGAAAAGGCCGGCGACATAAGCGCCGCCAAAAAAACTTACGCCTCCATCGTCTCTTCCGGGGCGGATGGAAGCCTGAAGGCGCCGGCACGTCTCTCCCTTGCCGAAATAAAGCTCTCCGAGTACCTTGGCATGAAGATAACCGAACCGCTGGCCTCCTCGATAAAGGCAAAAGAGGCTGCCATGAAAACGCTTCTCGACGAGTACGCTGCAATAGCCAACGAACAGTACGCCGAACTGCTGCCGCGCTGTTTTTATTCCATGGGGCTCGCTCTCGAGAACTACGAGTCGGCGCTACTTAACTCGCCAAGGCCACAGGACCTGACGGAAGAGGAAAAAAAGGAGTACACTTTTCTTCTGGAAGAAAAGACATATCCGATCGAGGAGGAGGCCGTAAAGGCCTACAAAGGCGCGCTGAAGACATCGGCCTCGCTCTCGCTTACTAAGGACGCGGCGCTGCCAGGCTCGCTTGCGTTGAAGAGGCTCGCTGAACTAAGGCCGGCGATGTACAAAAGAACAATAGAACCGGTTGAAAAGTCCCCTCTTTTCGACCGCCCGGTGATGATGAATGCTGACTAAGCAAGGCATAAATAGAAATCAGGCGGGTTATTCGCTTACTGCGGCAATAGCGGCAATAGCGGCCGTGTGCCTGCTTAACGGATGCGCGGGCCCTGCAATCAATAAAGACTTCAAGACGGCCCCGGGGCGCTTAGAACCTGCAAAGACCGCGAAACCCGCTGTTACGGAGCCCGATGCGCCAAAAAACGAAAAACCGCAGCAACCGGCGCCAATCGTCCAGGCGCTTCAGAGCAAGCGCCCCCGGTCCATAGGATACAACGCAATGCGGCACTTCAAGAACGCAACGCAGACCGCTGAAAAATCCCCGGCAGAGGCGCTGATAAGCTTGAACCTAGCCCTTGCCTCGGAGCCAAACTTCACGGAGGCAAGATACAATCTCGGCATCCTGATGCTAAGGCTAAACAGCAGAGCAAGCGCCAAAGCGGAGTTCGAAAAGGCAGCTGAAACGAACTTCGCCCTCGGTCGCATATACTTAGCCATGGCCATACTGTACGTTGACGAAAAGAACTACGCCGCGGCCGCAGAGACCATGTTAAAAGCGTTGGCCGAGGAGCCGGCCAACTCACGAATACTTGTAAACCTGGCCTCGGTCTACCTGCTTCTTGGCAACCAGGCGCTCGCCGACAAAACATACGGCGAAGCAGAGGCCAGGGCCCCGGACGACCCCTACCTTAACTACAACATAGGCATGCTGCACATGAAGGCCAAGGAGTACGACAAGGCAGCAAAGAGGTTCGAAAAATCACTCGCGCTAAAGACATCGGTACCGGAAACATCGCTTGCCTACGCCGAGGCGCTTTTCGAAATGGGCAAGTACAGCGATGCAAAGAAGGCATATATCGAGGCAGCCGCGCTGCATCCGAAAGCCGCTGCGGCGCACATAAACCTCGGCATATTATACGAGCTTTACTTAAACGACTTTAAAAAGGCCGAAGAGAGCTACTCGAAGTACCTGGAGCTTGGAGGGAAACGCAAAAGCGAGGTAATACAATGGATAGAGCTTCTAAAGGAAAAAAGCAAGCCTTAAAGATGGCATTGACGGCGGCAATCGCGCCCGTTATTATAATGGTAACGGCTGCGGCTTCGTTTGCGGCTAACGGCACGGATACGCCGATAGAGCAGCGCATAATAAAGATAGAGGGCTCTATCGACAAGCCGCGCGTCATATTCATAGTGCCAAGGGCAAGGCTAGTAAGGCAGGAACCCGGCAAGAGCGGGTTTTCAAGGGAGTTATCGGTACCGGCGCACCCTGGCATCGGCGGCAAACAAACGCCCGGGAGCGGCACCGGCAAGGTTAACAACTAAAACAACACTCATCAGAAGGAGGTCATATGGAATCTTTAGCCGCATTTTTCAAGGACGGCGGCCTGTTCATGTACATCATTTTGTTCGTCCTGGCCGTCGGTATCGCGATAACGGTAGAGCGCGTCATACACCTTGTGTTCAAGTACTCGATAAACTCAGAAGAGCTCTGGGCGAGGATAAAAAAGGCCGTTTTGGAAAACGACGTTGCAAAGGCCAGGGCCTTCTGCTCATCTAGCACGGCCCCTGTGGCAAGGCTCTTCGAAAGGGCCCTTGCCTCGCACGGCAAGGGTGAAAGAGAGATACAAAACGCGGTAGACGAGGTCTCCATGGAGCTTATCCCGCTTGTCGAAAAACGTGTGTCGTATCTTGCGATGGTCGCAAACGTCGCGACCCTTCTCGGGCTTCTTGGCACGATACAGGGCCTCGTGCAGGCATTCCAGGCGGTCGGTAACGCCGACCCCTCGCAAAAGGCTACACTTCTGGCCTCGGGCATATCCATAGCCCTCTACACAACGGCCCTTGGATTAATCGTCGCAATACCGATGCTTGTTGCGTACTCGATACTGCAGACACGCTCCAACAAGCTTAACGACGAGATAGACGCGTATTCGGTAAAGATAATAAACCTGCTCATAAAACAGCACTCTGAGAGAAGAAGCGGAGCAAGGGACAGTGGCCAGGAAGCCCAGTCGTAGAAGACGCCCTAACCCGCACGGCGAAGAGCTCGACCTTACGGCGGTGATGAACCTGTTTATGGTTCTCATACCGTTTCTGCTCCTCTCTGCCGTGTTCGCAAAAACGGTGTCCATAGACATCGTGCTGCCTACTGGCTCGGCCGCACAGGCGGCAGCGCCATCGGAGCCGCTTACCGTGACCATGAAGAAAAGCGGCATCCTCGTTGGCGGCATAGGGCGCGCCATTCCTTTCCTTGAAAGAAAAAGCGGCAAATACGACTTCGAGACACTCAACAAAAGACTCTTCGAATTGAAGCGCCAGCACCCCGCCAAGGAAGACATAGTGCTTTTATTTCCAAAGGACGCGGCCTATAACGACGTCATAAGGCTGATGGACTCGACCAGGGAGATAATCGTCAAGGAAGGCGGCGTATCCTCAAGAAAGCCGCTATTTCCGGTTGTGTCGGTAGGAGAACACGGTGAGTAGGGGCGATAACACAATGTCGGCAAGGCCATCTAGAAAAATAGGGCGTAAAAGAGGCAAGGTGGTGGCGTCCATAACGCTTGTATCGCTGATGGACCTCTTTACAATAGTCCTGATATTCCTTCTCCAGTCGTTCTCCTCGACCGGAGAGACATTTACCTCATCTCCGACGTTCACGCTCCCGACATCCACGGCCGTCTCGGAACTCGTGCCGAGGCTCACCATACAGGTAACCCAAAACGACATCCTGGTTGACGGGCGCAAGACGGCCTCGGTCGAGGACGCGCTCAAGGCCCCGTCGCTTCTTATAGAGCCTCTCAAAATGCGGCTCGACGAAGAAGCAAAGAAGAGCATCTACATCGCCGGAATAAACAGGGATTTGCAGCTTACGCGAGAGGTAATACTGTTTGGCGACAAGGAAATACCGTTTGTTCTCCTCGAAAAGGTCATGTACACGTGCGGCCTGGTCGGGTACTCGAACATAAAGCTTGCCGTTATCTCCAAGGGCGGATAACACCGTGCAAAAAGACCTTTACATAAAGATACGCTTAGCCGGAAAAACACCGTCCTCGCACAGGGCATCGGCATCGCTTACCCTTGGTAAGGACGCGGCTAACGATATCACAGTCGAGTCGTCTGCCCTGCCGGCCTCGTATAAACCGCTTAGGCCTTGCTCAAAGGGCTCCTACGAATTCCTTATGGCACCCGGCATGGACGGCACGCTAAGAAAAAACGGCCACGAGGCCGAGCTCTCCACACTCGTTGCAATGGGGTTTGTCGCTAAAAAAGGCGCCTACCACGTAATCGAGCTCGATGCCTCGGTAACGCTCGAACTCAGGTTCAAGGACTCGGGCGCGATACTTACCCTCGCCTTCGACGACGTGCCTGCGGAAGAAATACCACGGGTAGCGGCGCCGGTAAAAGGCAGCCTTGCCGGCACCCTCTCGCTTCACTCCATACCCAAAGGCGAGCACATGTTCCTTTTTATCCTTGCTGCCTCGCTTACGGTAAACATCGTCTTTGCCCTGTATATAAACTCGGTCGAGGTCATAAGGCGCTCGGCAATGGATGAGCTGGCAACGCTTCCGCCGCGTTTTGCAAAGCTAATACTTGCTCCCAAGGCCGCGCCCAAACCGGCCGAGGCCCCAAAGCCCGCGCCCGAGGAGGCAAAGCCGGAGGAAGAAACAAAAAAGCCCGAAGAAAAGGCAAAAAGGACCAAGGACGACAGGCCGATGACGGCTGAAAGAAAGAAGGTAATAGACCGGGTAAAGACCAAGGGCGCGCTCGGCGTCATAGGCTCCATGGAGGGCGGCGTATTTTCGAATACCTCCACAGCAGAGACATACAAAAACCTGGATTCGATACTTGCGTCGGCGCGCCCCATGGATTCAAGCGGCAACCCTGCCTCGGACTTCAACACTGCGACAACGCGCGAAACAGAAGAAGTGGCCGGAAGCCTGAGACAAAAAGGCAAAAGCTCGGAAGACCTTATCGAGGAAAAAAAGAAGTCCTCAAAGGCCGTATCCGCCTCAAGCCCCGGCCCGGGACAAAAAACCTCGGCACAGCCGCGCTCAAAGGACGAGGTCTATGCGGCAATCCGCTCATACACCGGGGGGCTCAAATACCTCTACAACAACGAACTTAAGAAAACCCCCTCGCTACGCGGCCTTGTCACCGTACGTTTCACCATATCGGCGGATGGCAAGGTAACAAGCGCAAAGATAGTCAAATCCACCATAAACCATACGGGGCTCGAAACGAGCATCGTGGAAAGAATAAAGCTCTGGAGATTTAGAAACATATCCCCTGCGCAGGATTACACCGACGAATACACGTTTGATTTCTCTCCCATCGGATAATACCTTTTAAAACCTTGACTTAGGGCCAAAAAAGAACTATTATCATTCTATGAAAATCCGTAAAGCCGTGTTTCCGGCTGCAGGGCTCGGAACCCGCTTTCTGCCGGCGACCAAGGCCATACCCAAAGAGATGCTGCCTCTTGTGGATAAGCCCCTTATCCAGTACTCTGTCGAGGAGGCGGTGGATTCCGGTCTAGACGATATAATAATCGTCACCGGCATGGGTAAAAGCGCCATCGAAGACCACTTCGATAAGTCCTTTGAACTCGAATACTTCCTTAAAAAGAAAAACAAGCTCGACAACCTTAAATCCCTCGAAAAGATATCCCAGAACATATATTATTCCTACACGCGCCAGAAAGAACCGCTTGGGCTCGGGCACGCGATACTATGTGCAAAGCGCCTTGTCGGGGACGAACCGTTTGCCGCGTTTCTTAGCGACGACGTTATAATATCCAAGACCCCTGCCATGAAGCAGATGCTTGGCATCTTCGAGCGCCACCGGGCAAGTGTACTTGCCGTGCAGCGCGTGCCGATGAACCAAACACACCAGTACGGCATAGTAAAGGGCAAGAAGGTCGGCCCGGGGCTCTTTAGCGTCGAGGACCTTGTTGAAAAACCCAAGACCAACCCGCCCTCAAATCTCGCCATCATAGGGCGCTACATCCTCACGCCGGAGGTATTTGGCTGTCTTGAGACCACAAAACGCGGCTCGGGCGGAGAGATACAGCTTACCGACGGCATAAAAACACTTCTCAAAAAGCAGCCGGTCTTTGCCTTCGAATTCGAGGGCACGAGGTTCGACGCCGGAGACAAGCTCGGCTTTCTAAAGGCCACGGTAACACTTGGCACCGGCCACGACAACTTCGGCAAAGAGCTTAAAAAACACATCAAGACCCTGAAATTCTAAGTTCTTTGTGTTACAATTAGAAAAACGGTTCAGACGGGCTATGGCAAAAAATCATAAAAAGACGCCGGACACAGGCTGCGGAAAGACAATCGACACTCGCGGTGTCGTTAAATTCCTCGTGGACGAACTCGGCAGCCTCGGACAAAAAGCCGACGACGAGACCACCAGTAGCGGCATATCGGTCGACCTTTACATGAAGGGCGACATCGTCGTGCTCGAGGCCGAGCTCCCGGGCGTAAAATACGAGGACGTAACGCTTGAGTACTTCAAGGGCAGCGTCACCATACGCGCCTCCAAGTACGAGTGCTTCGACGAAGAAGAAGTAACGTACGTGTGCATGGAACGGTCGTTTGGCAAGCTTGCCAGGAAAATCGACATCCCGCTTCCCGTCAACTCGGCCAAGTTTCTTGCCACGTTTAACAGGGGAATACTCAAAGTAGAGATGCCGCGCATAGAGGAAAAGCGCGGGCTGCCAAAACAGATACCGATAGAGCCGGAAAAAAAGTGAGGGCACGATAATGGCTGCGGAAAAGGCCGACGAACAAGTAATAATACCAGAAATACTGCCACTACTACCGGTGCGCGACGTCGTGATATTTCCGTTCATGATACTGCCGCTCTTTGTCGGAAGGGACAGATCCATCAGCGCCGTTGACACGGCCCTTGCAAAAGACCGCCTCATATTCCTTGTCACGCAAAAAGACGTATCCAAGGAAGACCCTGACCCCGAGGACCTATATACGCTTGGCACCGTGGGCATGATAATGCGCATGCTAAAGCTTCCGGACGGACGCGTAAAGATACTCGTACAGGGGCTCTCAAGAGCAAAGGCAAAGACCTTCATTCAGACGCAGCCGTCGTACTCGGTTGCAATAGAGAAGATAAAAGAGCCGACTCTCGAGGTCCAGCCAATCGAGACAGAGGCCCTTATGCGTAACGTAAGGGAGCTCGTAGATAAGCTTGCGAACCTTGGCAAGGTGATATTCCCGGAGGTCATGACCGTTGTCGAGACACTTCAGGACCCGGGCCGCTTAGCCGACCTCGTGGCCGCAAACCTCGGGTTAAAGGTCGACGAAGGCCAGCAGGTGCTCGAGACCATAGACCCGATAAAAAGACTCGACAGGGTAAACGAGCTTCTTACCAAGGAATACCACGTAGCTCAGATGCAGGCCAAGATACAGACCCAGGCCAAAGAAGAGATGGACAAGACGCAGCGCGAGTACTACCTAAGAGAACAGCTAAAGCAGATAAAGAGCGAGCTTGGCGAAATGGAAGAGGCTTCAAGCGAAACCGCCGGCTTTAAGGAAAAAATCAAGGCCGCATCCATGCCCCCGGAGGTCGAAAAAGAGGCCCTGAAGCACGCCGACAGGCTTGACTCCATGCACCCGGACGCGGCAGAGGCCACCATAACGAAGACATACCTCGAATGGCTCGTTGACCTGCCGTGGAACAAATCCACAAAGGAATCTATCGACATAGACGAGGCAAAGAAAGTGCTCGACTCCGACCACTACGACCTTGAGAAGGTCAAGGAGAGGATACTTGAGTACCTTGCCGTAAGAAAGCTAAGAAAAAAGACCAAGGGCCCGATACTCTGTTTCCTCGGGCCGCCTGGAGTTGGAAAGACCTCGCTTGGAAAATCGATTGCCCGGGCAATGGGCAGAAAGTTCGTTCGCATCTCTCTTGGAGGCGTAAGGGACGAGGCAGAAATACGCGGCCACAGACGCACTTACGTGGGCTCGCTCCCGGGGCGAATCATACAGGGCATGAAACAGGCCGGGACAAATAACCCGGTCTTTATGCTCGACGAAATCGACAAGCTCGGCATGGACTTTCGTGGCGACCCATCGAGCGCGCTCCTCGAGGTGCTAGACCCAGAGCAAAACGACTCGTTTAGCGACCATTACTTGAACGTGCCCTTCGACCTCTCGAAGGTCATGTTCATAACGACCGCTAACATGGCAGACCCCATCCCCGGCCCTCTTAAGGACAGGATGGAAATCATCGACATCGCCGGCTACACCGAGGAAGACAAGCTCGCGATAGCAAAGCGCTACATCGTGCCGCGCCAGATTACCGAGCACGGCATAACCGAGAAACAGATAGATATCCCGGACGCTGCGCTAAAGCTCATCATCAGCGACTACACGAGAGAGGCCGGCCTCCGTAACCTTGAGCGCGAGGTCGCATCCGTGTGCAGAAAGGTAGCGAAGAAAGTAGCCTCGGGCAAAAAGGAAAAAACCACTATCTCAGAGGAAAACCTGCACGAGTACCTCGGGGCCCCTCGCCACTTGCACGAAGAAGGGCAGGAAAAAGACGAGGTCGGGGTTTCCACGGGGCTTGCATGGACCCCTGTTGGAGGAGAAATACTGCACATCGAGGCAACTATCCTCAAGGGCCGGGGCCAGCTCCTGCTTACCGGGCAGCTTGGCGACGTGATGAAGGAGAGCGCGCACGCAGCGCTTAGCTACGCAAGGTCCAGGGCCGTAACGCTTGGCCTTTCAGACGACTTCTACAAGAACATAGACATACACATACACGTCCCTGCCGGGGCGATCCCCAAAGACGGCCCGTCGGCAGGCATAACCATAGCCTCTGCCCTCATCTCTGCGCTTACGCACACGCCGGTCAAAAAAGACGTTGCAATGACAGGCGAGATAACTCTAAGGGGGCGCGTCATGCCCATTGGCGGGGTAAAGGAAAAGTGCCTTGCCGCGCTCGGAGCAAAGATGAAAACTGTACTTTTGCCCGAGCAAAACAAAAAGGACTTCGACGAGATACCCAAGGTCGTAAAAGACAAGATGAAAATCATCTTCGTAAAACACATGGACGAGGTCTTAAAGCACGTCCTCAAGAGCACGCCCGGCGCCAAAGAAGGCAAAAAGACAACACAGGGCGGCAAGAAAAGGCCGCACGCAAGGCCTTAAAGCGGCAACGCCGCGCCCAAAGCCGCGCGCAAGATGACAAAGATAAAAGGATACGGCGAAAGGGCCTTCATAGAGAAAATAGCGCGCATCTTCGGCGAAAACGGCGCTAATGTGGTCAAGGGCATCGGCGACGACGCCTCTGTCACGCTGACACCCAGATCAGACTATCTCGTCACGACGACAGACTCGCTTATCGAAGGCATCCACTTTCGGCGGGAATGGACGACCGGACGGTTACTTGGAAGAAAGCTCGTCAGTATCTCCGTATCGGATATAGCGGCAATGGGAGCAAACCCGGAGTTCCTGCTCATATCGATAGCTGTGCCGGAAAATACCGACGTTGAATTTCTAGAAGACATATATCTCGGCATAAAAGACGTAACATCTGAGTTCGATTTTCCGCTTGTCGGCGGCAACACCGCGGCCTCTACGGCGCACATGATGCTGACATCGACGCTTCTGGCAAGCGCAGACAAGCAAGCTATCGCGTACAGAAATGGCGCTTTAGAGGGCCACGACATATACGTAAGCGGCACGCTCGGGGATTCATCACTTGGGCTCATGGCGCTAAGACAGATGGGCGCTGCTGCAGCAAAAGACGAAAACTACGTGGATGCTGTAGCAAGACACCTTGCCCCCTCGCCTCGCCTAAGGGCCGGGCTTGAGCTTACAAAAAGGGGCATCGCCTCGGCCATGGCCGACATAAGCGACGGGGTCTTCCTCGACGCCTGGC
Organism: Deltaproteobacteria bacterium; assembly: GCA_029858205.1. Classification (NCBI taxonomy): domain Bacteria; kingdom Pseudomonadati; phylum Myxococcota; class Myxococcia; species Deltaproteobacteria bacterium. The sequence continues at coordinate 76,544 of JAOUFM010000002.1, forward strand.
GCATAGCAGAGGCAAGCAATACGGGCTTCGAGATAGACTCGGACCTGCTGCCGCTATCTGCCAAAGCGCGCCGACATATAGAAAAACATCCGGACGACGCGCCGGACATACTTCGCGGCGGCGAGGACTATGAGCTTATATTCACGGCTTCGCCGGACAAAAAAAGCGATGTTGCAGGGCTCGCGGCGGAGCTTAAAACGCCGCTTACAAGGATAGGCACGGTCACGGCAAAGGAAAAAGGCGCGGTCATAACCGGGGCATCCGGCAATGCGCTAAAAGGCGCCGGGATAGCCGGGTACGAGCACTTTATGCCGGCAAAAAAAGACCCTTGAAAAGGCTTTGTAGCGCATATCAACACTGATTGACTTTGTTTTAAAAAAACGACTATAATATAGCACTATATGCTCAAAGGAAGGTGTTCATGCGGATACCGGTAGCCATAAAATTCATATTCGGTTTTCTGTTCGTCGTGGCAACAGTGGCCTCGATGCCGCTATTTATCAACCTCGACGAAGAAATACGAGTCGGACTCGCAACCATCGTTGGACTTATCCTCGGCCTCGTATTCAGCAGAAGTTTCACGAAAAGATTCACTTACTTCATAAAATCCGCGAAGCGCATAAGCCTTGGCGACCTAAGCTTCGACGAAAAAACCAAGCCCCCGCGCATACTGTTCAAGGACGAAACAATCGACCTGGAAGACGCCATTGAGCTAATCTACACCAACATGCGCACCCTGGTTAAAAACCTCAAAGGTTCTGTGCACAACTTAAGCACAGCCGAACAATCTCTAAGCAGCATCGTCGCAAAAGGACGCGTAACCAACGACGAGGTCATCGCCGCTTCATCCAAGATATTCGCGGCCGCCCTTGACCAGGCCAGGCACGTGGACAGCACCTCGGCTCTCGTAAAGGACGTGGACTCTTTTGCCGAAGACGTGGCCGACAAGGTAAACCAGACCGCCTCGGCCTCCCAGATGGCGCATTCGATGGTTGAGCGCGGCACCGCCACAACGGCATCGGCAATAGAAAAACTCGAAGGCATATTCACCGGCATAGACAGCACCACGGTAGCGGCAAGCAGATTAAAGGACAAACTAAACGACATCCCGAAAATCCTCGACGTCATAACGCACATATCCAGACAGATTGACCTCCTCGCCCTAAACGCTACAATCGAGGCAAGCAAGGCCGGAGAACACGGCAAGGGGTTTGCCATGGTCGCCGAAGAGGTCAGAAGGTTCGCTGACAACACCAACAGAAGCGTTGGCGACGTATCCACCGTAGTCAAGGAACTAAAAGACGAGGTCGAGAAGGTCGTGCAAAACGTCTCCAACAGCTCCTCCTTCATAAAAGAGGGCCGCGAAGACATCCGTAAGATAAGAGAGATACTGCTTGATGTCGCAAGCTACACCTCGGACATGACGACCAGGGCCGACATGATAATCGACCTTACGGTAAAGCAGAAGGAAAAGACCCACGATGCCGTCACAATCATCGAGGAACTGGCGCGCATCGCACAAAACAATCTTTCCACATCAGAACTCGTGGACCAGACCGTTGAAAAGCACGGCGCCGCAACGGAGAAAACAGTAGAAGCGGCCACAAACCTTGCCAAAATAGCCAAGGAACTCGAGACCCTCGTTGCGCGCTTCAAGATAGAAGAAGGGTTCGACGCAAACATGTCGGAAGGCCAGGACTTTCCAGCTGCAGCAGCGGCAACTGCCGCAGCCGCTGCTGCAGCAACAACGGCATTCCAGGAACCGTCTGTTACAGAAGAAGCCCCCGCTTACGCCGTAACGGCAGAAGAGCAGGAAGCTGCCAACACCGCAGGCTATACCCTGCCAGATGAGACGGAAGCCGCGACTCTGCCGGAGGAGGAACCACAGGATATCGCCACATTCGCTTCGACCGAAGAACAGGCTGCCGAAGAACCGGCTACGGAAGAAACATGGGTTGAACAGCCGCAGGAATACGGCACAGAACAGGCCGCGTCCGAAGAATACGCGGCAACCGAAGAGGTCCCTCAGGCCGAATACGCCGCCGAGCCAAACTCTGATCTCCAGTCCGAGGTCGATACCATCATCGAGCAGGCTTCCGGCGGTGAAGCTGAAATAACAGCAGAAGGGTTTGTGCAGGAAGAAGGCCAAACGCAGGAACCGACCTTTGGGGATTTCTACACTGAAAGCGCCCAAAGCGGCGAAGATGCACAAGCTCCTTTAATCGGCAATATAGAGATGGAAGCACCGCCCCCTGTCCCGCAAGCCGGCGCCACTGCCACCGCTGCGGCAGCCAGGAAAGATGACAAGCAGCGCGGCGAGTTCGAGTTCGAGGACGACGACCTCTCTGGCGGCTACTTCGGGGGAAAGGACCGGGCCTAAGCGGAAAAGCACGATGAACGCCCCGTCTAACACAAAGAGCAACATGCTGCTTTTGCAGGTAGGCACCGAACGCCTCGCCATACATCTTGAGTATATCGAGCGTATCGTCGAGACCTCGCGCGTGTATTTCGTGCCGAGCGCCATACCGCCCGTAAAAGGCGTCATAACGGCGGGGCACGACACCATCATGGTGGTAGATTTGAGCCGGATATTTAGCCTGCCGCCGTATTATGAAGACTCGGGGCGCGTAATCGTCGTCTCCGAGAACGGAAAACGCAGAATAGGGCTGCATGCAGGGAACCAGAGATTTTTTTTCGCATGGCAAGAAGACCTGGAGGAGGCGCAGTTCATTACCCAGCGCACCTCCAATTACGTATCCGGCGCCGTAAAGATCGGCGAAGGCACTTTGAAAATCATTGACTGGAGGTATATTTTCGATGACGTCTCAACCAGGCTCGCTGAACGCAGGTCCGCCTAAAAATATCTGCATCGCGGACGACGACGCGTTCTTCAGGACCATTCTAAAAGACATACTCACATCCGCCGGCCACAACGTTTTGGGGGTAGCCGAGGACGGCGCCGCCGCTGTCGTAATGGCAAAGGAGCTTAAGCCCGAGATTTTCATACTCGATCTCGTCATGCCTGAGATGAACGGCATCGAGGCCCTAAGAGAGATGAAGCTCATGCCCACACCTCCAAAGGTCATCCTCTGCACCACCATAAAGGGAGAAAAGGTGCTTGCGGAGGCAAAGGCCGCGGGCATCGACGGGTATGTTAAGAAACCCTTTAACGAGGAAGAGATTCTTGGCACCATAGCCGGCCTGTAGCGGCTATCTACGTGGCTCTCAATGGACGCATCCAAATATAAAAACCTATACCTGCAGGAGGCGCGCGAAAGAATAGCGGCCATAGAGACCGAGCTCGTTGAGCTTGAAAAAGACCCCTCCGGCACCAAACCCGTTGAAACGCTTTTCCGTTCCTACCATTCCATAAAAGGCATGAGCGCCTCCATGGGCTACGAGCTCGTGCAGAGGTTCTCGCACGCGCAGGAAGACCTTCTCGACGCCGTAAGGTCCAAAAAACTAGGCGTCACCGGAGACCTCATATCGCTTCTCCTCGAATGCCTCGACAAGATGAAGGCCCTGGCCGAGGCCATAGAACACGACGCAGAGCAAAACGAGGCGGCAGTGGATGCGATGATAGTAAAAATACAGGCGGCAAAGACCGCCCCCCCGCCCTCTGCCGCGCCAGCAAAGCCGGAGGCCGAGCCGGAGGAAAAGAAACAGGCTGCCGCGCCGCGCCCGGTTGACGAACAAAAACAGCACATCAGCATCGCCGACACCATCAAGGTCGAGCGCGCGGTCTTCGACAAACAACTGGACATCACCGGCAATCTCATGACAGAGCTCTCGCGCTTAAAGGCCGAGGCCGAGAACGTGCAATCCATGGCCATGCACGACATAATCCGGGCGCTCGAGCGCAGTCTTGACGAGCTTAGAGAAAATATCCTGGACGCCAGGATGGTGAAGTTCGACAGCATTACGCAGACACTTCCCAGAATCGTTCGCGACGTGTGCCGAAACACCGGCAAAGAGGCCGAGATAATCATAGAAGGCGCTTCCATAGCCATGGACCGCTCGGTGCTCGAAACTATGAGCGACCCGCTAATCCACATCATACGCAACGCCGTTGACCACGGACTCGAGCCCCCGGCAGACCGCAAAAAAGCGAAAAAACCGGAAAAGGGCACTATAAAAGTGCGCGCCCTGTCGAGGCGCGACCGCATCTTCATAACCATAACCGACGACGGCCGCGGCATAGACAGGGACAGGATCCGCGAAAAAGCCCTCCAGAGCATGCCCCAGGACCGCGTCATGAGCATGACAGATAAAGAGCTCCTGATGCTCATCTGTCTGCCGGGGTTTAGCACGGCAAAGCAGGTAAGCGACATCTCGGGAAGAGGCGTTGGCATGGACATCGTCAAAAGCACCATAGACGACCTCGGAGGAGACTTTACCATAGACAGCATACTCGGCAAGGGCACTATCATGACGATAGAGCTTCCAAAGGCCTCGTCCATGATGAAGCTTCTTGTTGTAAGAGTCGGAAACGAACAGTTCTCGCTGCCGCTCTCGAAGGTACACCGCGTCATCGAGGCCGAAAGAAGCGAGATATCGACGGGGCGTATCGAGTACTACGGAAAGAGCATCAAGGTTTCCTTATTGAAAAACCTTCTAAGAATACCAGATGACGACTGCACCGAAACACTAAGGGTTGCGCTCCTCGAAACGGGTGTGGAGGGCGACGAGCTCTTTGCCCTGGCCTTCGACGACTTCGTCGACGACATGGACGCCTACATACGCCCGCTTGCCCCGCCTTTCTCCTCCATATGGTGCGCTGCGGGAATAACCATACTCGGCAACGGCAGACCGGTATTCCTCCTTGACATACCGCAGCTTGCGTCGGTTTAACGCTCCAAATTCCCAAAGAAGGCAAAGATGAACCCAAAGGAACTCGAAAAACTGCTAACTTTTGTCAAAAGCGGGAAGGTCTCGGTGCCGGGCGCGCTAAAGAAGCTAAGGCACATGCCCTTTGAGTCGCTAGACTTCGCCACAATAGACACGCACCGCTCGCTAAGACAGGGCTTTCCCGAGGTAATATTTGGCCAGGGCAAAAGCGCAAAGCAGATAATCGAGATATCCAAACGGCTTGGCGCAAAAAAGGAAAACGTGCTTATAACGCGTATTGACGGAAAAAAGGCAGCAACCGTGCGCCGCTCCTTCAAAGGCTCCTCATATAATGAAACTGCGCGGACCATTTTCATAAAAAAACAGCCGGTAAAGATAACCGGCAAAGGAACGGTCCTTGTCATAACGGCAGGCACCTCCGACGTTCCTGTTGCCGAAGAGGCTGCGGTTACGGCAGAGTGCCTCGGAAACCGCGTTAAACGCATCTACGACGTCGGGGTTGCAGGCATACACAGGCTGCTCCACAGAAAAGATGACCTCTTCGAGGCAAACGTGCTCATCGCCGTAGCCGGCATGGAGGGCGCGCTCCCAAGTGTTGTAGCCGGGCTTGTCGGAAGGCCGGTCATAGCCGTGCCGACAAGCGTCGGGTACGGCGCAAACCTCGGAGGGCTAACAACACTGCTTGCAATGCTAAACTCCTGCAGCTCCGGGCTTACTGTCGTGAACATAGACAACGGCTTTGGCGCGGCCTACGCAGCCACACTCATAAACAGGGATAAAAAATGACAAGAACCCTATACATCGACTGCCCGACCGGGCTTAGCGGCGACATGTTCATCGCCTCTCTTCTCGACGCAGGCGCTGGCATGAAAACTCTTAAAAGCGGGCTCGCAAAATTAAAGCTCAAGGGCTACACCCTGAAGGTCACGAAAGAACGGCGCCAGGCAGTAGAGGGCACGAGGTTCAAGGTTCTGTGCGGCCACGAGCACCATCACCGCACATTCAAGGACATAAAGGCCATAATCGAGAAAAGCGGCCTTGACAGAGACATAAAGGACACCGCTATAGCGATATTTAAAAACCTCGCGATAGCAGAAGGCAAGGTCCACGGCATTGCCGCAGACAAGGTGCACTTTCACGAGGTCGGCGCAGTCGATTCGATAGTGGATATCGTTGGGGCGGCAATACTTCTTAAATCTCTTGGCATCGGGGCCCTCTACTCATCCGAGGTCCCGCTTGGCTCCGGGCGCGTGATGACAGACCACGGCATGCTGCCCATACCCGCGCCAGCGACAATAGAGCTCATGAAGGGCGTGCCTATCGCGCCTTCCGACATAAAAATGGAGCTAACGACCCCTACCGGCGCGGCCATACTAAAAACCCTTGCAAAGGGCTTTGGCCCCATGCCCGCCATGACAATAGAATCTATTGGCTACGGCTGCGGAGGTAAGGACCTAAGGGAATTCCCAAATGCCGCGCGCGCAGTAATCGGCGCTTCTTCGAAAAACGCCAAAACAGGCGAAAAGGTCATTGTAATAGAGACCAATATCGACGACATGAGCCCGCAAATCGCAGGCTATCTTACGGAAAAACTCCTTAAAGAAGGCGCTCTCGACGCATACGTAACGCCCGTGTTCATGAAAAAACAGCGCCCTGCAATACTCCTTACAGTACTAACAGTAGAGGAATCCAGGGACAGGCTCGTTGACTTGATATTCGCTGAATCGAGCACCATAGGAGTACGCTGCCATGAAACACAAAGAACGTGCCTTGAAAGAAAGTCTATTACGCTAAAGACCGAATACGGACAAATAAAGGCAAAGATGTCCGTTAAAAACGGCAGAACGCTTAATATTCAACCGGAATACGAAGACTGCAGGCGCATTGCCGAGAAAAAACACGTTCCATTAAAGAAGATTATCGAATCCGCCATTGCAGCAGCGGCTAAAAAGAGACCCTGACAGGCCATAACCGTCTGTTTTTAGAGGAATTTCGTCTTAAACTTAGAATTTGACTATAGTTACGCTTACAGGTATAATTGCAGCTATATAAACAGCACAACAATCCAAGGGGCGTAAAATAGCATGCTCGTCAGGTGCTGGGGGTCGAGAGGCTCTATCTCGGTTTCCGGGAAAGAATACATAAAGTACGGCGGAGACACAACTTGTGTCGAGGTCGTGGCCGACTCGGGCGAGATAATCGTCATAGACGCCGGCACCGGCATCAGACGACTTGGCAACCACTACGCCAAAGAAAAGATCAGCCGCGTTAACATGGTCTTTACGCACCCTCACTGGGACCATCTCGCCGGATTCCCGTTCTTCAAGCTTCTATACAAAAAAACCGCCACCATAGACATCAGGGGCCCGCGCACCACGCAGGAATACATAAAGACCATAATATCGAGGACAATGACCTCGCCTTACTTCCCGGTCGAGTTGACAGACATTGCCGCGGACGTCAAATTCCATTCTACAACCGGCCAGGACGACTTCTCCATCGGCTCCGTGCACGTAAAGACCATACCGCTTAACCACACAAACACGGGCGTTGGCTACAGGCTCGAAGAGAACGGCAAAGCGTTCGTGTTTCTAACGGATAACGAGCTTGGACACCCACACCCTGCAGGGAAATCGTTTCACGATTACGTCGAGTTCTCAAAAGGCGCGGACCTCTTAATCCACGACGCCGAGTACAAGCCCGAAGACTACATGAAGGGCTGGGGCCACTCGACATACACCGATGCCGTAAACCTCGCCATGCAGGCAGGCGTTAAAACAATAGGGCTCTTCCACCACAACCAGGACAGGCCCGACGACGGCGTCGACGAAATCCTCGAGTCATCCCAAAAACTGCTCAAGGACAAGGGCGCAAAGATAGAATGCGTAGCAATGGCAACTGACACCGAGATAAAGCTCTAAAAGGAAGGGCCGCCGTTTGCACGGCGGCCCTTTTGTGAAATCCCACTCAATTACCGGTATTCAAACAACCTGCATCAGAACCCGTAGCGCACCCTAAGATACACGTTATCATTTCCCTTTGCCTGGCCAAACTCCGTATGGTCGAGCTTACCCGCGAACACATTCGTGCCAAGCGTGACCTTTAGCCTGTCGGTAGCCGCATACGCAGCAGAGGCCCTGAAGTAAACATCTTCGTCGGTCGGGCTATAAAATGCAAACGCCCCGAGCGTAAGGGTTTGCGCCATCAGGAGCTTTGTTATCCTTAGAGTCGCCACCTCTCTCATCCTGTCCCTCTTTGGCGCGCCCGGAGGGATAAACATCTCATAGCCGCCGTAGTCCATCATGCGTTCTATAAGGTACTGCACCCCTGCCCTTAAGTCTCCTCCAAGGTCGCGGTTGTAGCCGATAAGCAGCTTCCCGCTCGAGTTCTCGACCATCGGGTCATCGCCGTTCTTATCTTCTATTGAATCGTAGTACCCTGCCTCTATGTTCGCAACTCCCCCGGCAAACTGCCCCTGCAGGCTCGCTCCGTAGGCATTTAGCCTCGGATAATAGAAGACACCCTCCATAGGATTAACTGCGCCCATGGGCTCCTTATAAAAGCCTCTGAAGAAGTAAAGAGTAGCCTCGTAGCCGCTTATGTTCTTCGAGAGCCGAAGCGCTGTCTCCGAGTGGTCTACTGTCTTCGAGGGACGCACGAAATGGCGGTTCATTGTTTCGCCCGCGATAAAACCGCGCATCCAATCGAAATACGAGAACCTGTCCTCATCAAGGCTCCTGTTTGGCCTAAATACAGGGATAACCGCCAGATCGACATTAACCGCATCGTTCCAGAGCCAGAAACGCAAAGCATCGCTTGGCACTTTCAAATACTCGTCATCGCGGCCTGAGAAAAACGAGTTATAATCCTTCGGAAAGAGGTCGTTTATGAACACATAATCTCCCGTACCCCATGTAATTATCTGGCGCCCAAGTTTCGTATCCAGCGCGCCAAACGGGGTTAGAGAAAGATACAGCTCTCTTACCGACAAAAACCCTCTTTCCTCGTACCCGTCGAATAATGCCTCTGCCTTGACGAAAAACTCTCCGGACACGGCGTCGAGCTTTGGCACTGCCGAGCCGTAGCGAAGCTGCAGCCTCGTCTCAAGGAGGTTGTAATCATTTTTCTCGGCAAGCTTGTCGCCGCTTTTGAGGCTTCCGGCTGCCTCTACAAAGCCGCCTGCTGCATCCGCGCCGTAAGTAGCGCGCGGCGCGGATATGCCGATAATCACAGCCGCAAGAACTACGGCAACAAGCGCTTTCCCTCTTATGTCGGCTAACTGAAACATGGCCTACACTCCTTTACAATGCTTACTTTATCCACTCTCTTGGCGGCTTTCTAAGGGAACGCTCGGTAAAGATATCATCCTTTACCTTTACGTTATATTTCACATTCGAGAACTCGATGGTCGTATACCCGCCACCCGGCTCCTCGACCTTGCCCTTTATGACCGTCGGGATGCCGTCAATGTCCCTGACCTCTTCAACTGTTGCTACCTTATAGAGCTTTCCTGCCTTGTCAAAGTACTCGCCCTTTATTGGGATGAAGTTCTTCTTGTCAACGTAGACAACGAAGTACGAGAACTCGACAGAACCAGGGTCCTTCGGAGTATTCTTTATGACGTAGACGTCGCTTGCCCCGAGCTTATCTTCCCTAAGTAGTTCATGATTGTCGGCAGCAGGCAGCCTCCCGGAGACATCCTCGTACACAAAGTGCGAGCCTGCGAAGCTCGAGCGTTTGTCCTTTGAGGCAACCCTTTTAACAAGGTCTATGGCAGGCACATAGAGCCACCTGTCGTCGTCTCCCTTGACGTTCTTCCACACCATAAATACCATCCTCGAGACGTCCTCGGGCTTATGGAAGTAGACGTAGAACTTCTGCTCTCCGCCGTCCTTAACGTCCTTTCTTATCATCGTAATCTCTCTAACGCGGCTTCTGCCCTGGCTATCATAGATGGTCATCTTGGCCGAAGCGGTTCCGTCGTTACCGGCATAGTAATAGGCAAGGTTCGCCTTGTCTATTATCTCTTCCGGCGTAAGGGCAGCTGCAGAAGACGCCGTAAAGACTAGCGCCGCCAACACCGGTAAAACAAACATTCCAAGTACAATTCTCGTATTCATATGTTCCCTCCTTATGGAATTCACTTCCAAAACAATCACCTGACCGCAGCTGTTATTGCAGGATCGTCCTCTTCGCCAAACCATAGCGCCGCGTATCCTTTATAAAACCCTATTCCAACGGCTTTCCACGGATGCTTTTCCCACACGCCTTTATTAAGTATAACCGCGTTATGGAGTCTGCTGCCCTGCCAGCCCTTCAGGGCGCCTTCGGCCGTTACGATGTAACCGCCGTACTCAATGCCGCCAAAAAAGTTCTCGAACCCGTAACCGGCATATTGCGTTCCAAGCCTCTTTGGCGCCTCCCACATGCATTTATACGTGGAGTTATTGGCGGCGTCGTAGTCGCAGTCGCTCCACCCGTGAAGCCAGTTCTCTCCCTTTTTCGAGTACTGCCTATGGTTTTCAGCAACATCGCGCACGTGCCGGTTCGCAACAAGACTAAGAGAAGGAGAAGCCGGTACGGGCGGCAGCTTGTGCTTTGCGCGATAATCGTTTAGGAGCTTAAGGAACTTCTTTTCCTCCGCGTTTAGTTCGTCGCCTGCGCAGGCCTTTTCGGTCAGCACTTCAGTGCCTCTACACTCTGCCCCCGCCGTCGCATCGCCCTGGTACACGATTGCAGGGCCGCCTCCGCATCCCGCAGCCAAGGCCGTAAGCAAAACCGCCAGTATCAAGGTTCTTCTATCCATGCAGCGCTCCTTCTTTGCTGTTTTTCACCGCAGAACAAAACCGCTTACTTCTCGGTCTTGCAGCATTTCAGCCCGCCCCACTTAAGAAATGTCATCATCGGGCACCAGTTCGTGAGCCCGGACTGTAGAAGGTTCAGGCCGACAAATGCCGTAAAATAGAGCCAGTACTCGTGGTGAAACTTCGCAAGTGCGAGACTAAGTAGTATGAAAAACCCTGCTATTAGCCTTAGAGTCCTTTCGACATGCATAATACTACCTCCGTTTGTTTTATTGTTTGCTAAAACACCATTGCCTTCGAGCTGTCCTTTACCCATCTTGCAAGGTCAATGGTCTTGCCGACCACTGCGCCTTCGATAAAGTCTTCCTGCGTAAATCCCCGTGCGCGCGTGCAGGTAAGACAGCTTCTTACCTCAGCGCCCTTCTTTATCAGGGCAGAGAGCATCTCGCCGACGTTATAGTAGCCTTTTGGCGGGCTCTGGCCTTTCTTGGCTGCCGAGACGCTATCGCCATAAAGAAATATCCTTACCTTTACGTCCTCGGTCAAAAGGGCCTCCACGAGCCTAAGTGCATTCCACATTTTTTCATTTCCATACGGCGCGTCCTGCAAAACAATGGTCACGGTTTCCATGATAACCTCCTCTTTACTTTACCCTTCTAAGGCTGGTAAGAAGCGTTTTACTTTCCTCGAGCCCTTCCATCAGGAACTCGCGCATAAGGCCGCAGGCAGTAACTATCTTCTCATTGGCTATGGAGTAATGGATATTAAGTCCGTCTCTCCTTGCCTTGAGTATGCCAGCGTTCTTCAAGACCGCAAGGTTCTGGCTAACGTTGGCCTTACGCTGGCCAACGGCCTCTACTATCTCCGAGACCGTGTGCTCGCCGTCCTTTAAGGCGTATATGATTTCCAGCCTCTTTGGGTTCGAGAGGGCCTTGCATATGGCAGCCTGTATGTCAAATAAGGTCTTCATGGCGCCTACCTCCCATAGTTCAATTGTTGCATATATTCGAAACTATGTCAAGGGCTGCGCCTCATTATTTTTTACCTGCCGAGGGTGGGCGCACCCTGCCCTTCCCCTCTTTACTCCTGGCAGTGAAGGTGTTATTATTTCCAGATGAAAAAATACGGCGCTAAAAACATAGAAAAGGCGGCCATAGAGCCGTGGCCAAACCCTGCAAAGGGCAAGGACTATACCATAGAGATAAGCTACCCTGAATTCACGTGCCTCTGCCCGAGGTCAGGGTACCCGGACTTTGCCACCATCCGCATCACGTACGTGCCAAAGGACTTTATCGTGGAGCTAAAGTCCCTTAAGCTCTACCTAAACGCATTCCGCGACCGCGCAGTATCGCACGAGGCCTCGACAAACGAAATATTTACGGCCCTTAAGAAGGCGCTAAAGCCCAAGAAGCTTGAAGTCGTAGGCGACTTTAATGTACGGGGAAATGTGAAGACCATCGTCAAGGTCGCCATATAAAGCAACGCCCGCAATTGGCCCGCAGGCAAACCGAGGAAGTCTCCCAAGGAGGCTCGACATGAGAAAATTTTTTTCAATCGTTACTTCAGCGTTTTTACTGGCGATTACGCTCCCGGAACGCCATGCCATGGCAGACGATTGTTACGACATGAGTATCAATGCCGATCCCGACAATGCCATAAAAACATGCACAAAGGCCATCTTATTACACCCGAAGGACTCTAAGGCCTACTACAGCCGCGGCATTGCGTATGAAAGAAAAGACCTCCTCACGCACGCACTTAAGGACTATGACAAAGCCATATCTCTGGATCCAAAGGATGCCGAGGCCTATAACATTCGCGCAAACGCGTATGCAAGCAAAGGCCGCTATGACCGCGCGATAAAGGACTTCGACAAGGCCATATCACTAAACCCTAAACTTGTGTACGCCTATCAGAACCGTGGAATTACGTATGCAAAAAAAGGCCTCTATGACAGCGCAATCGGGGACTTTGGCAAGGTTATATCCTTAAAGCCCGATAACGCGGTGGCCTACTACAACCGCGGCATTACGTACGAGAAAAAAGGGCTTCTTGACCACGCAATCGAAGACTATGACAAGGTCATATCCTTAGACCCAAAGAATGCCGAGGCCTACAACATCCGCGCAAACGCGTATGCCAAAAAAGGCCTCCATGACCGCGCAATCGAGGACTTTGACAAAGCCATATCATTACACCCCAATTTCATGTACGCATACGAAAGCCGCGGATATTCGTATTCCCAAACTGGCTTCTTTGACAACGCCATCAAAGACTATGACAAAGCCATCTCCTTAGACCCGGAATACGCAAACGGCTACTATAACCGCGGACTTGCGCATGCAAGAAAAGGCCTCCTTGACCAAGCAATCAATGACTTTGACAAGGCCATATCCCTGGATCCGAAAAATGTGTATGCCTACGCCGCCCGCGGAAATGCATATTTCGAAAAAGGCTCCCATGCCCGCGCGATCGAGGACGTCAACAAGGTCATGTCATTTGGACCCAAGGATGCTAAGGCCTACTCTAACCGTGGAAATATATTTTTCTATAGAGGCCTGTATGATAAAGCCAAAGCGGATTACAACACGTCCATCAAATTGGATCCGGCATACGAATATTCTTATCTCCGGCTTCTTAACGCAACTTGGCTTGCAAAGAAAGACGACACAAAAGCGCTCGACCTGCTCCGGCAATTCGTGTCTCAAAACAACACCGACGACTGGGTGCGCGTCATATCGCGCTACTATCTCGGAGACGGAAGCATCAGCGAGCAATCGGTTATCGAAGAGGCAAAAAAAAGAACAACCGAAGAAGACGTACGCGGCCGCCTCTGCGAGACATACTACTATCTGGGGATAAAACGCCTTGCTGCAGGAGACACGAATGGCGCGGCCGACTATCTCGCAAAAAGCATTGAAGCGGATAAAAAAGACTTCATAGAACACATGCTGGCAAAAGGGCTGCTCGAACGCATAAAGGCAAGAAAATAACTTTTTCAGACACAAACCGAAATCCTAAACCCGCAAGTTTGGTGTCAGACGAGGCCAAAATCTTTACCCGCTTCACAGGCCGCTAAGTTCATAAGCTTATTCAAGCGCAAGATTTGAGCCAAAGACAAGGAAAAGGCGGACGGACAAAACGGAGCATACTTTTATAGTATGTGAGTATTTGGACGGACGCCTTTGACGCAGTATTTGGCCAAAGATTGCGCTTGCCTAGACACGGCCAAATCGCCGCTTTGCCCCTACACAGCGCTAAATTCGCAGAAATTATTAAAAGCACACCACGAACAGCTTAAATATTCCGGCTTGGCGGTAAACTCCCTCTTTCTTATGCCCTCTGCCGTCTTCTCAAGCTCGCTAACTGTCTTGTCCATGTCCTTATCCGTAAACACCACGCTCCCGACAACGTCGTGGTCAACGAAATGCAGTTCGCAGCCCGAGGGAAGCTTTCCCATCGCAGCCCTGTAGCCAAGGGCATAGAGCTTTAGCTGCAAGGATTTTTCCGCCTTTTCAACTGCCTTCTCCACACTCCTGACGTCCGAGGTCTTAAAGTCTATGATATGCGCGCCGCCGCCGCGCTCCTCGATTAAATCCCATCTTCCGGCAATCGAGAACTTTCCAAACTCGGCAAGGAACGGCTTCTCTACACACACGGGCTTTATGCCTTCCTTTGACTCCTGCTTTTTAAAGAACCTGCGTAAGGCCTCGATACCCTCGTTCATGCGCTTTTCCTCGTGCTCTCTGGAGACAAAGCCCTCGTTACGCCATGCTGACTTGAATATGGAGAGAATGTCGTCCTCGAACACGGCCGCGTTGTCCATCTTTCTCTCAAAGTAAAAGCGTATGGCAGCGTGCATGGCGCTTCCGTACATAACCGTATGATGCGGCAGAAGCGGCACCTTCAAGACGTGCACGTACCTGTATTTTAACGGGCATGTGGCGTAATCATCCACCTCATAAGGCGTAAGTTTTATTACAGTGTCGTCCGGCAGAGGCGCCCTTTCTATATGCCCTGCTGCAGGCGGCGGGGCATGGCGCTTTATGGCCTCGGATGCACTCGTCTTTATAAGCGGCGAGGCTTGCGGCGCGTCCAGGGCCTCGAGCACAAAGCGGCTCGTCTTCTTCGCCCTTACGCCGCCGTAATCAGCCGCACCCGTGAGATAGAGCTCCTCCATGGCCCTTGTCATGCCAACATAGAAGAGCCGCCTTTCCTCCGCGATATGGGAATCCCCGGAGGGAAGTATGTCCTTTATGATTTCGGCAGGCATCTCTATGGGGTCTTTTCTCCCTCTTCTCGGGAACCTGTCGGTAACAAGCCCTGCCATGAACACGACCGGGAACTCGAGCCCCTTTGACTTATGCACTGTCATAACCTGCACGCACTCGGCGTCAAGGTCAGGCTCTGCTGTCGACGGGTCGTCTCCAGCTTCCATGAGAAGGTTCAGATGCTCGATTAGCGCGTGCGCGTTCTTTACCTTCAAGGTCTCCTCTATGTGCGTCACCATGTCGAAGAACTTGGCGATGTTTCTCACCTTGAACTCCGCTTCCTCGGTTGCCTCGGAGCTAAGGGATGAAAGTATGCCGCTCTCTGTAACAAAGGCGTAAAGAAGACGGCCCGTTGCCATGGTAAGGGAAAGCTCGGAGTAGCGCTTTACGTCGTCAACGCAGGCCTTTACCCGCTCGATACTTTTAGAATCAAGGTCCGTGCACGCTGTAATCCCCTCGGAAACGCCGCGCATGACGATATAGAGCGGCCTGTTAGTCCTTCTCGAAAGATTGTGACAGGGGATTAGCTCCTCGGCCTTGAGGCCGTAGGGCGCGCTACTTGCCAGATGAAAGAGGCTTAGCGAATCCATGTGATTGGTGACTGCGCGAAGGAACGCGATAAGGTGCATTATCTCTGGCCTTGAGTAAAGGCCGCTCGAGCCCGAGAAGCGGTGGTCTATGCCGCTCTGGGTAAGGGCCTTAAGGTAGGGCTCGGCATCGCCGTTCGTCCTGACAAGAAGCGCAAAGTCCGAGAGGCGGCGCTTTTTGGAGGCGCACGCCTCTTTTATCATTCTCGCAATGGTCTCTGCCTCGCTCGTGACAGTGTCGAAGAAGAGGTGCTTCACCGCCCCTGCCCCGCCATCGCGAATCGAGACAAGGCGCTTATCAATGCCGCTTTTTATCTCGAGCCGGTCGGGGTTGTTATGCGTAATGAGCCTGTACGAGGCATCGAGGATTGGCTGCACGGAGCGGTAGTTCTCCCGAAGCGTTATTTCCGCTGCGTCCGGGAAAACGGTCTTGAAGTTAAGGACATTACTGATTGCCGCGCCCCGAAACTTATATATGCTCTGGTCGTCGTCTGCAACAACGGTGATGTTACGCCTCCCGCCTGCAAGGAGCTTTACAAGCTCGAACTGCGCGTAGTTCGTGTCCTGGAACTCGTCTGCGAGCACGTACTTGAAGCGATCGGTATAGCGCTTTAGCACCGTTGGCCGCGTTCTAAGGAGCTTTAGCGCCATAGTTACCTGGTCGCCGAAGTCCAGATACCCGTTTTTCGCCATCAACTCCAGATACGCGGCATAGGAAGAAGCAAGCTCGATTTGCTCGGCCTTGAAGTCAGCAGGGTCATCCGGCAAGGAGGACGCGTACTTGATATATTCCTCTGGCACTACGTCCTCGTCCTTCAGGCGGCCAAAGTACCTCACGAGCTCGAATACGTGCTTTGTCGGATTGCCAGATGGCCTGTATCTTTCGAGCGGAAGGTCGTAGACGTGTTCTCTTAGAAATATCGCGCTCTCGGCCAAGCTTAGCACTTTGAAATCCGGGTTAAGGCCGCTTGCGAGGGCGTTATCACGAAGCAGCCTGTCGCCGAATGAATGGAAGGTGGATATCCACACGGTCGAGTACCCGTATGGAACGAGCCTGTCGACGCGTTCCTCCATTTCATTGGCTGCCTTTTCGGTAAACGTGAGGGCAAGAATGTCCGAGGGATTTACGCCCCGCTCGACGAGCTTTGCTATCCTGTGCGTGATGACGCGGGTTTTTCCGGTGCCCGCGCCTGCGATGATAAGAAGCGGACCTTCGCCGTGGTTGACGGCTCTCTTCTGCTCGCCGTTTAGTTCGTAGGTCTCTTCTCCTTTTATGACCCCTGTCATCTTGCTCCCGTATTTAGCGGCTAAGGTGCATCGGTATCTTGACGGTAAACTTCGCTCCCGTGCCGTCCTCGCTTTCGAGGGCTATGGAGCCGCCGTGCGCGTCGACAAACTTTTTTGTAAGCGCAAGGCCGAGCCCGAGGCCGCCGTAATTGCGGACAAACCCGGTCTCTGCCCCGGAAAACGGCGTGAAGAGCGCATGCCTTACGTCACTTGCTATGCCGGGGCCCGTGTCCGTCACTGTCATAATAAGCGTATCGACACCCTCGAAATGCTTTCTATCGATACCAAGCCCCACGGTGCCGCCCTTCGGGGTGAACTTTACCGCGTTATCAAGAAGGCTCTCGAAGATGTGCTTTAGCATGGCCCTGTCGGCCTTTATGACATCTAACCCGGAAACCTCGTTCAAGATAAACGTCTGCCCCTTTTCAGCTGCCGCGCGCTCGGCCTCGACCACGACCTCGGAGACAAGTGTCTTCAAATCGAACTCGACAAGCTCCGTTGAAACGCCCTCGTATGTGCGCGTTACATCGAGAAGCTTTTCTATGTGCCCGAGCAGTTCGTTGCCGCTCTTTGTTATGTTGCCAAGATACTTTTGCCCGCTCTCCGAGAGCTTACTCGACGAATCGATGGATATGAGTTCGGTAAACCCTAGTATGTGGGTGAGCGGGGTCTTCAGCTCATGGCTCATATTGGCAAGGAATGTGCCCTTATATCGCCCTGCGGCCACGAGCTCGCTGTTTATCGAGTCTATCACCTTGAGCATGCTCCTTAGTTTCTCTTCCCTCTCCTTTATGACCGAGCTCATGTTGTTAAACCCGTCGGCCAGGTCCTCGAGCTCGTCGTTGGTCGTAACGCTCACTTCCTTGGAATAATCGCCGCTTGTTATCCTCTCGGCCCCGCTGTAGAGCTCTTCGATGGGTAGCGTTATGCGCCTTCTTAGCTGGTAATAAAGGACTGCGACGAGCGCCAGTCCTATGGCAGCGAAGACATAGAGCATCTTTCGCGCGCCTGCGGCGCGCCTGTTTGCCTTGGCCTCGAGACTTCTATTTTCTATAACCGCCTCTGTATCGAAGCGGTCGAGGTCCGAAGCAACCGAGTCGGCAAGCACAACCGCGTCGTTTAACTTGTCGGTTATCTGCCTGCTGCCGGGCTTGGCGTCCGAATACACGACATCCAAAACAAGCTCGCTTACCGCTACCGCGCCGGTCTTGACGCCCTCTTTACGCTCGTCCCACGGGGCATACGGCGGCAACGACTCCATCTCGCCAAGTGTATCACCCATGGCCCTTAGTGTCGAATCGAACTCGTTTCGCTTGGCTTTGTCACTTCCTATTATATATTCGCCGGAAAGTCTTATGAGCTTATGGATGTTGACGTTTAAATGATCGGCAAGCTCTATCCTTCTTGCCATCACGTGCATCTCTTTCATATCAGAGATCACGGCGTCTATGGTAAAGACCGACCACACGAGGAAAACTGCGGCAAAGGCTGCGCCGGCGAAAAACATCGCGATGATCTTCCTGTTTATGCCGGTCCTCATAGTTTCAGGGCCACCACGCCTTCGGCAAACGAGGCAACCGAGGCCGGCACATAGGCAATCGCGCCC
This sequence comes from Deltaproteobacteria bacterium, assembly GCA_029858205.1. Taxonomy (NCBI): domain Bacteria; kingdom Pseudomonadati; phylum Myxococcota; class Myxococcia; species Deltaproteobacteria bacterium. Next base: position 94,947 of record JAOUFM010000002.1, read on the forward strand.
TTCTCGCGCTGAACCAACTCGACAGCCTCGTATGAGCTGTGCAGGGTCGGGGGCACGTCGATACCCTCCCTGAACACCTTTTTCACCCAGTGAAGCTTATAATCCTTTTGCGTCATGCCGACAACCTTTCCAAGAAAGGCCTCTTTCAGGCTGCCGTCCTGCATGTTGACAGGCATCAGCGTAACGCCGCCCTCGAACCTCTTTTCGCCAAGGAATATCTTCTTTACCGTATCGGCGGTAACGCCGGATGCGAACGGCCCCTTGCGGTTGACGATGACGACGAAATCATCGGCAGCCATGCCCCGGTATGCAGCGCCAAAGACCGCCGCGAATATCAATATGCAAACCGTAACGCGTTTCATACGAAAATCACAACCGCCTTAGAAGTGAAAGGCCCACTGGGCCTCGAAGGAATCTTCTCTTGTCGAACCAACCATGTTGTCGCGCCGAAACTGGAACTTGACGGCAGAGTGCATGCCGTCGATATCGTAGCGAACGCCAAATACCGTTTCGCTTCTCTCGCCTCCGCCGGCAAGCCATTTAAGGTACGGATCCCCGGTCTTTGTATCGAGCCTTGCAAACCGCGCGTACGGGGTGAGGTTTATGCTGTCTATATTGTATGAAAGCTGTCCGTAAAAGGCGTGCGCCGCTCTCTCGCCGTTCTTTAAGAGATAGTATTCGCCTATAAGCTCCATGCCGCTCTTCTCGATGTGCATGTCGCCGCTGTAAACAGCCTGGTGCACATATATGTCGACAAGCTGGACAGGAGCGGTCTCTGTCTTCTTATACTGGACAAGATAATTTGCCGCTGACACGCCAAGAGAGAACCACGGCATCCTACCTGGCTCGAACGCAATACGGCCTGCCGCCATCTTCGAGTCGTTATTGTCGGACTGGTTATTTGGCGCGAGCCTGTACTTTCTGGACTTTGAATATAAAAACCAATGCGGGTCGACACTAAGCCCGGGGCCGTTGCCGACCTCGGCAGTATAAGAAAGCGGCCCAAGGGAGCCGGCAGCCTCGAGCCCGACAATATGCGCCGGAATTACGCCTCCTATGTCCTCGAAGTCTATGAAGAACGGACGATCCATGGGAGCATAGAGGTAACGACCGTGGTGGAAGGCGGCGTTCCAGTACCCAAGTGCCGTGTGAAAACGCCCTGCCCTAAGCTTTAAATAATCGTTAAAGGTGTACCCTATCCATATTCTCTCTATATTTATGCCGCTCTTGGCATTATGCTCAAAGATAAGCAACTCGGACATGAAGTTAAGCCTGCCGCTCTCCGCATGGGAGTAAAGGCCGACAGAGCCTATGTTAAACGACTTATTTCTTCTCTCGCGGCTGTCTGTATAGTAATTTATATCGCCAAATATGCCGAGGTTACGGCCAAACTGTGTTGCCACTCCGTCGTCATGCTTCGCTGCCGGGGACTTCTCCAAAAGAGAGCCCTCCATGGCCGCTACCTTTGCCTTCAGACTATCGAGTTCCTTTCTAAGCTCTTCTGTCTCGGTTGCAAAGCAATCGGCAGAAGAAACCACAAAAACCGCTAAGCAGGCCATCAAAAGCGCCACCACCCTAAGTACGCCTAACCTCTCCATATACCCTCCAGCAAAGCCGCTCTACGGCGAAATATTTTTTTTAAAACTCCTGCTACTTAAGTGCTGCCCGCGCATCAACCGCAACAAGCCCCTTCTCATATACGACGAACGGATTTACCTCGAACTCCTTAAGCTCCGGCATGGCCTCGAAGGCCGCGGATATCTTCACTATGGCAGCGGCAACGGCCTCTATGTCGCCGTGCTCGCCTCTGGCGCCGTTTAAGAGAGGGAAACTTCTCACCTCTTTTATCATCGACCTCGCCTCATCAAGCGTAACAGGGGCAAGGCGAAAGCTAACGTCCTTTAGATACTCTACCGCCACCCCGCCTATGCCAAACATTACGGCCGGGCCAAACTGCGCGTCCCTGAAGGCGCCGATGATTACCTCTATGCCCTTTGGCACCATCTTTTCGACGAGAAACCCGTCGAGGTTGACCATGGCGAAATCGCCGGCAACATTGACATATGCCTCCATCCACGCCTCTTCCATCTCGCGCGGGTCGCGTATGCCTGTGATAACTCCGCCTATGTCGCTCTTATGGAGAAAAAGCCTGGAAACAACCTTCAAGACAACAGGGTACCCGATTAAGGAAGCTGCGCTCAAGGCCTCTTCTTTATCCCTTACAAGCCGTGACTCGGGCACAGGAAGCCCGAGCGAGGCAACAAGGCTCTTGGCCTCGACCTCGTTTAGCGTCTTATGCCCCTTTGATACAGCTTGTTTTATGACGTCCGCGTTCATTCTAACCCTTTTAAATATGATTTAAAACACTTTTTTTGACAAGCACCGAAGCTGCCCTGACCGCTCCCTCGGGCGTCGAGAACACCGGCAACCCGGCCTTCTCGAACAAAGCGCGCTTACTTAGCGTAAAAGATCCTCCTGGAGAACATATGATAACCGGCTTTGCGGCCTTTTGGGCCTCTTCTGCAAGCATCATCGGCAGTTTGTCCGTAAGCCCAGGAGGGCCCCAGAGCGCCGCGACTATGGCCATGTCGTAGCCGTCGCCTTCAAGCACCGTTTTAAGTGAAAGAGCATACCATTCATCGGTCACGCTGCCGGTAAGGTCTATGGGATTAGAAACGGTAAAATAAGCCGGGAATACCGAGCGGAGCTCATTGGCCTTATTTTCGGCAAGCTGCGTGACATCGAGCCCTGCAGCCTCGCATGCATCTGCAATGCCAACCCCCATGCCCCCGCCGTCGGTGATTATGGCAACACGGCGGCCCTTTGGCATCACGGGACTTTTCGAAAGCACGCGGCATGAATCCATAAGTTCCTCGTAACTCCCTAGCTCGACAACCCCTGCCTTTTTAAATGCCGCCCTGTATATTTCGTATCGTCCGGCTATGGAGCCGGTGTGCGACCTTGCGGCCCGCTCTGCAGAGCCGTAGCGGCCGACTTTGTACGCAAGCACTGTTTTTTTCGCGCTGCACCTTCTTGCAGCCTCGACAAAGGCGCGGCCGTTATTTATGCCTTCGATATAAACGATAACAACATCGGTATGCTCGTCGGTAGAAAGAAAATCCAGGCACTCGGCCTCGGAAACATCCACGCGGTTACCGTAGCTTACAACCCTTGAAACACCGAGCCCCTCTGCCGCCATTTCATCCATTGCGGTCAGGGCAAACGAGCCGCTTTGCGACAGTATGGCTATGCGGCCCTTCCTGGGCCTGCCTGCCCTTTCCCTTGGTATGAAAAACGTGTCAACTCCGGAGACGGTATCGTAGATACCAAGACAGTTCGGGCCAATCAAGCGTATGCCTTCGTTTCTTGCTGTTTCCAAGAGAGCCTTCTCGTGCGCCGCTCCAACGGCCCCTGTCTCGGAAAACCCGCCGCTTACGACCACCGCGCCTTTGAGAACGCCGCCAAGCCCCTTTAGAAGTCCGGGAACATACTCGGCGGACATGGCAAACACGGCCATGTCAACGGGCTTGCCGATTGAACGGATATCGGGATAATAATTTTTTGCGGGATACTTGGGGTTTACGTAGAAGACCTCGCCCGGAAAAGCAGCGTCCTTCATGCTCTGCATAATGACGTTCGAGAGCTTACCCTCTGACGGGGAAGCCCCTACTATGGCAACGGCCTTAGCCTTAAAAAAACAATCCACCGCATTACCGCCGTTAAAACGTATTTTCAAGAAAAACTAATCCGGCTTGAACGCGACCTTACGGCGCGCCATCAAAAACGCGCGCGCCCGACCGCCGTGCACATCACAACGACCACGCCAAGCACCATGATTACGAGGTTCAAGAGCGTGCTCGCGGTATGCACCTTTATAAAATCCCTTCTAAGGCGCTCCCTAAGCTCTGTATCAGGGGTATCGCGCATCTTGCGCTTTATTATGCGCGCGTTATTGCCGACAACGAGCCCGGAAAAAAGCATCAACACTAGCATTACAGAGAGAAGCACGATTATGAGCATATCCACGCTTCGCTCGGCTCCGGAGACATAGGCATACGAGGCAATGGAGAGCGCCCCGCATATATAACCTGTCATCCAGTACTTCGGAAATACATCGCCGACCACGTCGCCGGCTGTTTCTCTTGGCAGCGTCTTGAATATGCTTGGCGCCGCAATAAAGCTAAAAAATATCATGCTGCCAAGCCATACTATTAGCGACATAAGGTAGATAAAATTTATCACGTGTATCACGGCTGCACCTCGCCCTAAGGAAGTTAATGGCCGATTCGGCCTAAAACGCCAAGTCATCCAAATTATAGCAGAAAACCGCGTGGCTGAAAACCATATTAATCGTCCTGGCATAAACAGGTATTGTGCTTGGACGCAGGAAATGCTATCCTTTAACAGATAGCCAGGCCCTTGCGGGCTACACGAACATTCCCCGTGACACCAGAACGCAAGAGACAGTTAAAAACCGCGAAAAACATCTCTTGGCCGTTTTTTTTCAGAAAAATAAAAACAAAAAATAGCAAGGAGGCAAGACCATGAAAAAATACATTCTGCTCGCAGCTCTGGCATTTCTGTTCACAGGATGCGTAAGCACCAAGCAATACGATGCGCTCCAAAAGGTCTCGGACGCAAAGGACGCGGAAATAGACCGTCTCACACTCGAACTCGACACAAAGAGAAGACACCTCGAAGAACTGCAAAAGGCGCTTGGCGACATAAGCGGCGAGAAAAAAGCCACTGCCGACATACTGGCCGACGCAAAAAACAAGATAAGCGAACTTGAAAAGGAAAACGAGTACCTCGCAAGGGAAAACGAGAGAATGAGGGTAAAGACCGGCGAGATAAGCGCCGAAAAGGAGGCGGAACTCTCGAGGCTCAAAAACTCCTACGACAGCCTGGTAAAGGAGCTCGAAGGGGAAATCGAAAAAGGCGAGGTCAAGATAACCCAGGCGGTCGACAGACTCTCGGTGAACCTCGTTGACCAGATACTCTTCAACTCCGGAGAAACACAGATAAAGCCCGAAGGCATGAAAGTGCTCGAAAGGGTCGGCGCGCTGTTGAAAAACATCTCGGATAAGCAGATCCGCGTCATCGGCCACACCGACAACGTGCCGGTTAGCGGCAAACTTAAGGAAAAATTCCCAACGAACTGGGAGATATCTGCGGCAAGGGCCACAAACGTCGTAAAGTATCTTCAGGAATCGTCCGGCGTAGACCCGAAGTTCCTCTCCCTGGCAGGCTTTGCCGAGCACCGCCCCATAGACTCAAACGACACCAAGGAAGGTCGCTTAAGGAACAGGAGAATAGAGATACTGCTACTACCGATGGATATAGACAAAGTGCTCGAAGAGCTGAAAAAGTAAAAATACCGTGACAGAGCGCCGCACGCTTGAAGGCGGCGCTCTGTGTTTTTCGGCAGCCAACAACCGCCATCAAGGACATAGCGCCATGGAAAACACCCTATGACAAAATCGCGCATATCACTTACGCTGCTTACAGCCGCCTTGGCCGTTATCCTTTCCGCCTCTACATGTGTTGCAGACAGCACGGAAAAGATAATAAGGAAATATACCTACAGGGATAACGCGCCGTACTCGATAACGCTTAAGGCAACATCGCAAAAGAACTTCGTCTTCGCCGTTGTCGGGGACTCGGGCTCCGGCAACAAAGAGCAGTTCGAGGTTGCAAACGAGATACTAAAGGCCGCCCCGGAGTTCATAATCCACACCGGCGACGTCGTCTACATGACAGGCGAATGGGAACACTATCTGGACAAATTCGTAGAGCCCTACGAAAAGCTCCTTAAAAAGGGCATCCCCTTCTACCCGGTGCCGGGCAACCACGACTACATAGAAAACGACGGCGAGGGCTTCAGAGCGTATTTCCTAACTCTCCCGAACCGCTACTACACGATAAAGGCCGGGGATATCGAATTCTTCATGCTCGACTCTAACACGATAGAAGAAGGCGACAAAGAACAGCTCGAATGGCTGGAGACTGCGCTTAAAAATTCAAGGGCCGCATTCAAGATAGCGGTCATGCACCACCCATTCTACTCAAGCGGTTTTCACGGCAATACCGAAACGGTAACAAAAGCCCTTCACGCTATATTCGAAAAAAACAACGTCTCCCTTGTGCTCTCCGGCCACGACCACGACTACGAACGCTCAAAAGACGGCCAGGTTACGCACATTGTAACAGGAGGAGGCGGAGCAATGCTCTACAACAAACCGAGACCGCCGCACAAGTTCTCGGTCAAATTCGTCGAGACCTTTCATTTTCTCAAGGTAACAGTTGAAAAAGACCTGCTAAGGATACAGGCCATAGACTTTAAAGGCAGCGAGATAGATTCCTTTGAAATAAAGCCGCACCGCTAAGGCTCTGCATGACGACACGCGCACTTACCATCCTGCTGATACCGGCAATCTGCCTGGCGCTTTCGCTGCCCCACGAGGCTTCGGCAGGCGACAGACTTAAACTTTTCGAGCAAAGCGCCACCTCACACACGCACGCACAGTCCGAAAACCAGGGCTCCGTGGACATCAACGCTACTAGCATGTCTGTCGCGTCATCGGAAGACAGCAGTTTATGCTACGCTTTACCAGAACTCTGCGCCACAGCGATAATAGCTACGGCAACCGTCGCCGCCCTTATATACGGCGGAGCAGGAAGCCTTGATTACGCGGCAGGCTCTGACCTTACCGATATTGCCTCGGACGGCGCACGGGATTTCGGAGAGAGCGTTGTCCCATTTTTGCGGCTCGACGTAAACCGCGGCTACATACCGGGAAATATCTCGGCAATAGACGCCAGGGCAGAGGCCGGGTTCGGCCCCCTTGCCTTCGAGATACAAAAAACCTTTTACAATGAAAACGCGCCATCCCACTCTCTTGTTATCACAAAAAAACACGGCCTCTTTCGCATGCTCTTTCTGCCGCAGATAGAAGCCGACATAGGGCTCGGCTCGGTCAGAATCAAAGGCACCGAAACAAACACAGGGCATTCCTTTACCGCCCGCGTTCTCATATATCCTATAAAGGACATTGGCATCGAAGTGCGGCCCGTGTGGTACACCATAAACGGCAACCATACTGCAGAGGGCGACGTTTCTATAAACGCAGGACTTGGCTACGTCATGCTCCGCGCAGGATACCACTGGATGACGACCACGAGAGAGCCGCTAAACGGATACTTCGTCGGCGTATCCGCTGTCTTTTAGATAAAACCCTATCAGGCCTTGAAGGTCAAAAGAAGGGCAAGCGTCAGGGCAAAGCTCAAGCCAAAGCAGCATGCGGCCGAAATTGCAAAGCGCTTTGGCGGGGTTATGGGCACGTCGAGGCTACGGGTTGCGGCAATGAAAAATCTTTCTACGAGCGCGAATACAGAGGCCGCGACACAAAGCACACCGAGGCCCCATACAATCTCATACCCCAGAAAGAAAAGCGCCACAGGGATAACCATATTAAGCGCGGCCCACGAAAACATACGGGCAAGAACGCGGCACGTAACCATGCGAAAGCAGGCTACGTCGTCCGCAATAATAACCACGGCAAAACCCGCATATAGAACAAATGCTATTATAAAAACTATCTTGGTCACCTAGCTACCTCCTTTTCCCCACCCCTACGCGCTTACAGTATTTGAATATTGCGCACTCCGAGCAGCGCGGGCTAACAGGAGTACAAATATTTTGCCCGTATGCGACAAGATAGTCGTTAATCGGTATCCAGTAACGGCCCGGCAGTTTCTTCCTTAACGCAAACTCGGTTGCTTCCGGGTTCTTCGTCCTCACATAACCCCAACGGTTCGTAATCCGATGCACATGCACGTCAACACAGATACCGGGCTTGCCAAAACCCAGCGTAACGACAAGATTAGCGGTCTTTCTGCCGACCCCTTTAAGGGTGAGAAGCTCATCGATTGAATCCGGCACACTGCCGTTATATTTCTTGATTATATCAAGAGAAAGATTCCTTATTACCTTTGCCTTTGTCCTGTAGAACCCGGCCGGGTAGATGAGCTTTTCAATTACTACGGGCGTAAGTGCTGCCATTTTGGCCAAAGTCTTTGCCCTCTCGAAGAGCCTTGCCGACGCTCTTGCCGTAACATCGTCCTTTGTCCTCAAGCTTATAACGCATGACACGAGCACGCGAAACGGGTCTTTTGTCCTTTCGGACACGACCGTAACGGCCGGTGTCTTAAGCCGTGAGTATTCTTTTTTAAGGATGGAAAAAACTTTTATGAGGTCGGCATTGCGCATACGGTAAATTCTATCATACACGCACTGCTAAAATAAACAGAGGGAACCTTCCTCTAAGAAAGGTTCCCTCAAATTATCCGTTCTTCTATATTCTGCTTACCGCGAAACCTTCCTTGGAAGGTTTCGCGGTACCTTACTTACATCATGTCCATGCCGCCGCCCATACCGCCCATGCCGCCCATTCCAGGCATACCGCCCGGCATGCCGCCCTTATCCTCCTTGGGCTTTTCGGCAATCATGGCCTCGGTGGTGAGAAGCAGCCCGGCTATTGAAGACGCGTTCTGAAGCGCTATCCTCGATACCTTGGTCGGGTCTATGACTCCCGCCTTCACGAGGTCCTCGTACTCCTCGCTTGCGGCGTTGAAGCCGAATGCGCCCTTACCGCCCTTTACCTTCTCGACAACGATGGAGCCTTCGCCGCCTGCGTTGGCAACTATCTGGCGTATCGGCTCCTCAAGGGCCCTTCTTACGATGTTCACGCCAAACTGCTTATCGCCCTCGAGCTTCATCTTCTCAACTGCCTCGAGCGCACGAAGGTACGCTACACCGCCGCCAGGAACAACACCTTCCTCAACAGCTGCCCTTGTTGCGTGAAGAGCGTCCTCGACCCTGGCCTTCTTCTCCTTCATCTCTGTTTCGGTAGCAGCGCCGACATTTATTACGGCAACTCCGCCAACGAGCTTTGCGAGCCTCTCCTGGAGCTTTTCCTTGTCGTAGTCAGAGGTGCTTTCCTCTATCTGCGCCCTTATCTGCTTAACCCTGGCGTCGATTACGTCCTTCTTGCCTGCGCCGTCGATGATTGTGGTGTTCTCCTTGTCGATTACCACTCTCTTTGCCCTGCCAAGGTCCTTTATGTCGAGAGTCTCGAGCTTTATACCAAGCTCTTCGGCAATGAGCTTGCCGTTTGTGAGAGCTGCTATGTCCTCGAGCATGGCCTTACGCCTGTCGCCAAAGCCAGGGGCCTTTACAGCTGCCGCGTGGAGCGTGCCACGAAGCTTATTTACGACGAGGGTGGCAAGCGCTTCGCCCTCGACGTCCTCGGCGATAATCACAAGGGGCTTGCCAAGCTTCGCGATTTTCTCGAGCACGGGGAGAAGGTCCCTCATGCTGGAAATCTTTTTCTCGTTAATGAGGATGAAGGCGTCCTCGAGCACGCACTCCATTCTCTCTGCATCGGTCACGAAGTAGGGAGAAAGGTATCCCCTGTCGAACTGCATGCCCTCGACAACGTCGAGCACTGTTTCCATGCCCTTTGCCTCTTCGACTGTGATAACGCCCTCTTTGCCGACCTTATCCATTGCCTCGGCTATGATTTCGCCGATTGTGGTATCGCCGTTAGCGGATATGGTGCCGACCTGCGCGATTTCCTTTTTCTCCTTAATCGGCTTGGAAAGCTTTTTAAGGCTGTCTGTTGCGCTCTCTACGGCCTTTTCTATGCCCCTCTTAAGTTCCATCGGGTTGTGGCCTGCGGCAACGAGCTTACTGCCCTCGCGAAAAATTGCCTGCGCAAGGACTGTCGCGGTGGTGGTGCCGTCTCCGGCGATGTCGCTTGTCTTGCTCGCTACTTCCTTTACCATCTGCGCGCCCATGTTCTCGAACTTATTCTCAAGCTCTATTTCCTTTGCAACCGAGACTCCGTCCTTTGTGATGACCGGGGAGCCAAAGCTCTTCTCGATTACGACGTTACGGCCCTTGGGCCCAAGCGTTACCTTTACGGTATCGGCCAGAATATTTACGCCGCGTAGAATTGCGCCCCTGGCGCTTTGGCCAAAGATGATTTCTTTTGCTGACATTTGAAGTTCCCTCCTTGGATTATATGGTTTAAAAAAACCTTAGCCCTCGACAACGCCGAGGATGTCTTCTTCCCTCATTATGAGGAGCTCTTCGCCCTTCACCTTGATTTCCGTGCCCGCGTACTTGGAGAATATCACCTTGTCGCCCTTTTTGACGTTAAGCGGGGTGACCTTGCCGGTCTCATCCGACTTGCCCGGGCCTGCTGCGATAATCGTGCCCTCTGCCGGGGCCTCTTTTGCGGTATCCGGGATGATGATGCCTCCCTTTGTCACTTCCTCTTCCGCGAGCCTTTTCACTATCACGCGGTCATGTAGCGGTCTGATCTTCATTACATTTTCCTCCTTTTGATTTATGTGCTATTTTTCTTAAATAAAACCGCCCCACGATAGATAATGGGGCGAAGCCGCACTCGTGCGGGGAAAGCCTTAACAAATATAGGGTCAGTAACTGCTTTTGTCAAGGGGTATTTTGGCAGACGGGCGGCAAGCCTGCCAAGTTGCTGATTTTAGAGTGGTTTTTTGAACATGTTGACAAAAAACTTGCCGGGGCAGCCTTGTTTTCCATCTCAAAGGCCGCCCCGGCAGCTGCGGGGAGGAGGGCGCAGAAGAAGACGCCTATTTTGCTGTCTTTGCCGCGAGCTTCACAAGCTTTACGAACTCAGCCCTGTACCCGGACTTGTCTTCGCCCTTTGAGGACGCGGCAAGCCTTGCAACGTCTTCGAGCGTATAATCACCAGTATACCTGCCGCCTTTAAGTATCTCGCCAAATGCCGCAACAGATGCTGCAAACCTCGACTCAACAGGCGCAGCCTCGACTGTCCGCGCTTCATCCTTTACGGTGATGGCCTTCTCTAATTCGCGCCCGGTCTTTTCACCAGGGACCTTATAGCGCAGCCTAAGATACGCATAGTCGGTTTTGTTTCCACTGATTTTTTTGCCTTCGCCCTCATCCGAGCCGTAGCGAAGCGGCTCTACGAGCGCGGCCTTCGAGCCAACGGGCGTGATTTCATATATGGCCGTCACAGCATGACCGCTTCCGATGTCTCCTGCATCGACCTTGTCGTTACGGAAATCCTCGCGGTTTAGCATCCTTGTTTCGTACCCTATCAGCCTGTACTCCGCGACCATAGCCGGGTTGAACTCAATCTGGATTTTTACGTCATTGGCAATCGTAAAGAGCGTTGAGGCAGCCTCCTCGACAAGCGCCTTTCTTGCCTCGTCTATTGTATCTATGTAGGCCGCGTTGCCGTTACCATAGTGCGCGAGCTTTTGCATGAGCTCGTCGTTATAGTTGCCCTCGCCAAAACCGAGCACAGAGAGATACACGCCCGTTTCCCTCTTATTCTCGATGTAGCTTTGAAGCTCGTTCGTATTCGTTATGCCGACGTTAAAGTCTCCGTCTGTTGCGAGTATCACTCTATTGACGGCCTTCTTATCGAAGTTCTCCTCTGCAAGCGAGTACGCAAGCTTTAAGCCCGCTCCGCCTGCTGTCGAGCCGCCGGCCTGGAGCCTTTCGAGTGCATTATATATCTTTGTCTTCTCCGCTGCCTTCGTGGGCTCAAGCACAACGCCGGCTGCTCCTGCGTACACGGCAATGGCAACGGTATCGTTCTTATCAAGCTCTCCGACAAGGAGCTTTAGAGAGCTTACGAGAAGCGGAAGCTTATCAGGGCTGTTCATGGAGCCCGACACGTCCACAAGAAACACAAGGTTGGCCCTCGGCTTTTCCCTGCTTACGATGTCATAGCCCTTTATGCCTATGTGCACGAGCTTTTTATCCTTGTCCCAAGGAGAGGGCATCACGGAAACATTGGGCAAAAACGGCTTGGACCTGCTGCCCGGAAGCTCGTAGTCGTAGTCGAAGTAGTTTATGAGTTCCTCTGTGCGCACTGCGTCAGCTTGGGGCCAATGGCCCTCGCGAATGCTGCGTCTTACGAATGCGTAGGATGCCGTGTCAACGTCTATGGAGAAGGTCGAGACAGGCTCGTCCTTTGCGACTTTTACCGGGTTTATTTCCTTGTGCTCGAACTTATTTCTGCCTTCATCCTTATAATACTGCGGCTTTGCCTCAACAGGCACTGTAGACGGCGACATCAGATAATGTCGGCCCTCATCGCCCGCCACCTTTTCCTTCTTCGCAAGCAAGCCGACCTTTGCCCGCGAATCCGCAAAAGGAGCTGCGGACGAAACCTTGGCATCCATAGATTCCGTAGCCATTTCATCCATGCTTATGTCTCCACGACCTTCGCCTGCCGCAAAATCCGCCTTTGGCGCGACAACACCGTGAATCTCTTTATCTGCCGGCACAGGCGGAGCAGACTTTGCCACGGCAACAGACGGCGGTACGGAAACCTGCTTACCCACATCGCCTGCCGGATAACGAAGCGGCGCATCCTGCTTTGCCTCCGGGGCAGACGCTACCGTAGACGGCCTCTTTACATCGACCTCTGCCGGAGCGCTTGCAACCGTAACTATTTTACCTGACTTAAACTGCGGCATAATGAACGCAAACCCTACGACCAGAACCAGTACTGCTGCTGCCATGCCTGTAAGCGCCTTCATAACGGGTATACCTCCAAAGAATTTATTTATACCCGTTGGACGCTCCTCGTCCTCAAAAGCTTTGGCAGCCTTCGACCTTTTCTTCGCGGCGTCGAATTCCTCCATCGCAGCCTTTATGCTTTCGTCCTTCTTCTTGTCGTCCGGAAGCGGCACGTTCATATCCTTTAGCAATTTTTCTATGTCGCTCTTCTTCATGCCCCGGCCCCTTTCTCAAGCATCTCCGAGAGCCTGCGCTTTGCCTCGAACACGCGCCAGGCAACTGTCGTAACGGCGCACCCGAGAACCTTCGCCGCCTCTGCGTGGCTAAGCCCCTCGCTTACAACCAAAAGGAGCGCGTCCTTTAGTTTATCCGAGAGCCTGCCTATCGCAGCCATGAGCGCGTCCTTTTCCTCGCTTCTCTCAGGGATACCCTCATCGGCTGCTGACGCGCCGAGGCTCTCGCTTACATACGCTTCCTCATACTTTCTCTTAACCGAATTCCTTCTGTGAAAATCCTTTGCCGCGTTAACGGTAACCCTGTAGAGCCAGGTCTTTACGTCCGATTCGCTCCTGAAGGTGTCTATCGATCTCGCAAGCTTCATAAGGGATTCCTGGGTAATGTCCTCTGCGTCTGCCTTTACGCCGGACCACTTGAAGGCAGTACGGTAGATAAGCCCGTAGTGGCGCTCGGCAAAGAGGCCAAACGCCTCCCTGTCGCCCGAGGCGGCCATTTTTACGAGCTCTATGTCAGAGACCCCTGTCATCGGCTATAGCTCCGTATATTGGACGCGTGAAAAAGGAAAACCTTTGATTTTTTGTTGGAGGCGACGCGACAGCGCCGAAATCCCTTATTTTTCAAGATATTAGAAAGGCCAAAGGCGGGCTCGCCACTAACGCTTAATCTTTACCGACTCTATTATGCCAAAGAAATCTTCGTTAAAGGTGTCGGTGCCGGTCTGCGGGCCCATAAATGATATAACAAACGCAGAGGACCCTCTGGGAACAAGGTATATGCGCATAAAGGTCTTGTAGCTTCTGCCATCGTTAGTGAATACCGAGTACGCGGCCTCTGCCACCGCGGCAGTCATGCCATCCACGGTCGAATCCATTACCCCGCTTAATATGGAAAACTCATAAAACACGTCCTCGTATTTATCAAGGAGCATGGTGAGCAGTTCCTTTGCCCCCTTACCGGAAACAGCGCCAAGCGGCACCATGATGACCTGCGCCGAAGTATTCAAGCTCTCGTAGCCATCGTCATGTTTTACCATGACGACAAGAGGGGCCTCGGCTTTTTCCTTTATCTTTTTATCGGTCTCCTCGTCGCCGAGCCTGACGCGGTCCCTGTTCCTTTTTATCGTTTCGGATGAAAGAAACCGCCAGGACGGCGGCTTTTCTATCGAGAACCCGGCTGCGGCATTTGAAAACCTGTTTGCAGGCGGCTCTTCGCCGTAACAAACCACGGCAGCCGAAAAAATCAACCCGGCAGATATAGCAGCCAGCAAACCTCGAATCCCCATATAAGCGCCTGTCCCCTGCCTGTAACCCAAAAGGCCTTTTAATCCTTCTTCGTAACCCTTATGGAAAGCTCATCAAGCTGCTTTTTATCGACCTCGCCCGGGGCCTCGCTCATGGGGCAAAAGCCCTTTTGGGTCTTTGGGAAGGCTATGACGTCGCGAATCGACTCGCTTGCAGTCATTATGGCTATCAGGCGGTCGAGGCCAAATGCTATGCCGCCGTGCGGCGGCGTGCCGAAGCTAAGCGCGTCAAGAAGGAAGCCGAACTTCTGCCTTGCCTCTGCTTCTCCTATGCCGAGAAGCCCGAATATCTTCGACTGCACAGCACTCGAATGTATCCTTATCGAGCCTCCGCCTATCTCGCTTCCGTTTAGCACAAGGTCGTAGGCCTTTGCTCTGGCAGAAAGCATGCCGTCCTTGTTGGAGGAGTCGAGCTTGTCGACATCCTCGTCAAGCGGCGAGGTAAAGGGATGGTGCATGGCCTGAAAACGCTTTTCGTCGTCGTTATACTCGAACATCGGAAAGTCCGTTACCCAGACGAAGTTATAGCCGGTCTTCGGAAGCACGGAAAGCCTTCTTGCCATCTCAAGCCTTAATCTTCCGAGCACGGTGTTTACGATACCTGGCTTATCTGCGGAGAAAAGAAGCAGATCTCCCTTCTTTGCCTCGAGCGTCTTTTCTATCGCGGCCTTTTCATCGTCCTTAAAAAACTTTGCAATAGGCGACTGCCAGCCTTCGTCAGTCAATTTCACCCACGCAAGCCCCTTTGCGCCGTACACCGCCGCAAATGCCGTCAGGTCATCAAGGTCCTTTCTGGATAAAGTTGCTCCGCCGGAAGCATTTATGGCCTTTACAAGTCCTCCGGAACTTGCGACTTCGGCAAAGACCTTCAAGCCGCAGCCCCTTGCTATGGAGGTTAAATCCTTAAGCTCCATTCCAAAACGCGTATCAGGCGCGTCGAGACCGAACCTGCCCACAGCGTCTGCGTAACTAAGCCTCGGTATGGGCAACTTTACCTCCACACCCATAACCTCCTTAAAGACCGTTGCCATCAGCCCTTCCATACACTCGATGACGTCGTCTTTCTCGACAAAGCTCATCTCCGCGTCTATCTGCGTGAACTCGGGCTGGCGGTCTGCCCTAAGGTCCTCGTCTCGAAAGCACTTTACGATTTGAAAGTAACGGTCATACCCCGATATCATTAGTATCTGCTTGAATATCTGCGGGGACTGGGGAAGAGCGAAGAACGCGCCCTTGGTTAAGCGGCTTGGCACGAGAAAGTCCCTTGCGCCCTCGGGCGTGCTCTTTGTTAGCATCGGGGTTTCCATCTCGAGAAAACCCCTGGCAGAGAGGTAGTTCCTCGCTATCATGGCGACCTGGTGTCTTAGCATGAGGTTGAACTGGAGCTTTGGCCTTCTAAGGTCAAGATAGCGATACTTTAGCCGCACGTCCTCTCCGGCATCGGTGTCATCCTCGACCATGAACGGCAACGTTGCGGCATCGCTAAGGATTTTAAGCTCCGAGCACTTTACCTCTATCTTTCCGGTCTTAAGCTCCTGGTTCTCGGTGCCCTCCGGGCGCGGCGATATAGCGCCCTTTACCGCGATGACGAACTCGTTACGTATGGAATGCGCCTTTTTATGCGCATCTGGCTGCTCTTCCGGATTGAACACCAGCTGCACCAGGCCGCTTCTGTCGCGCATATCCACGAATATCAGCCCCCCGTGGTCGCGCCTACGCTGGACCCAGCCCATCAGCGTTACCGTGTCGCCGGCCTTTAACGCGGCCGAATCGGCAGCGTAACAACTCCTTTTCCATCCTCCGAGACTTTCCAAGGCAATACCTCCGCACAAACTCTATTTACGGCGGCCAAGACCGAAACAAGACCGGCACACCGCCATACCAAGCCTAATTATATACCATAATATCCGGTTTCATTGCAATCGGCAAAGCAGTATTTTTAGCTTGACAAAAGACCCGTATGTCTGGATATAATAGGGGCACTATTGCTTCCCTGCCGGAAATAAAAAACTAAGATATTCGATTGTTTATAAATAAGAAGGAGGATATTTAATGAAGACAAAAATATTTTTAGCGCTTCTCTTGGCCGGCATCCTTGGCGCGTTTCTCATGCCGAGCCCGTCCGAGGCCGAGTACGGCGACATCGTAATGGAAGGCAAGGCCGAGGCGGTAAAGGCCGGCGGCGTCAACCAGGTCGTGTTCCCGCACTGGTTCCACAGGATAAGGTTCAAGTGCAAGGTGTGCCACGAAGAGATATTCATAATGAAGAAGGGCTCCAACGACATAAACATGGGGCTCATAATGGAAGGCAAGTTCTGCGGAAAGTGCCACGACGGCAATATAGCATGGGCGGCCTTCGACTGCGCAAAGTGCCATTCGTATGAAGGCGCAGCAAAGTAACTCGCGCAAAAGCCAATCCAAGGAGGAATTTTATAATGAAGGATAAAATCAACAGATCTCTTTCTCTTAAGGCGGCGCTCCTTGCCTTCGCCTTTATCGTTGCAGGATACATCGCCTACGCTCCGGTAAACGAGGCCGTGTCAGCGCAGAAAAAGGCCGACCCAAACGTATCGCCGGTGGTGGACCCGAAAAACCCCAATAGCGTACTCTACCTCGACAAGGCCGGAAACATCGCGGGCACAGGCGACCCGTCGAAGAAGGCGCCGGTAACGCACGTAATAGCGCTTTCCGACCCGAGCATACCGAAGGACAAATACGGCAACGCCGACTGGGTAAAGCTCGTAAACTCAGGCGCCATATCGCCAAAGGGCTCGCTCGACGGCGGAGAGGACATGCCGCCTCTAGACATGGACGTCATAATAAAGAGCAAGACACCGTCGGTAGGTGACGTGAAATACCCTCACTCCATACACACGTACTGGTTCACCTGCGACAACTGCCACCCTGCGATATTCATCCCTGCGGCAGGCACGAACAACATGAACATGGCGGGCATTGCCAAGGGAGAGTGGTGCGGAAAGTGTCACGGCAAGGTCGCCTTCGAGCTTAAGGATTGCGCAAGGTGCCACATACCCAAAAAGACAGAGGCCGCAGCGCCAGCAGCAGCCCCGGCAAAGAAAAAGAAGTAAAACAGGCTTAAACCTCTACGCATTAAGATAAAATACAAAAGGGGCGGCATGAAGCCGCCCCTTTTTTTATCCTGCTCTCAAGCCCTTAGAAGCGAGGCCGCTGCCTCGTCCGTAAACCATACAAGCTCGCCTTCAGAAAGCCGTATGCCGGAGGCCGGACAGTCGGCTATGGACACGTCCTTTGAAAGGGCCGTTTTAAGGGCTCCGGCCTTAACTTCGCCGCTTACGAGAAACGCGGCCGCATGGGCAGCGTTGGTAAGGCTAAATGTAGCGGTCACGCGCCATGAATCAAGGCGGTTTACGTAATTTCCGGCAACAAGCCGCTTATCTTCACTTAACGCCTTTGTGCCTGGAAATAGGGAAAGCGTGTGGCAGTCTTCGCCAAGCCCAAGCAGCACGAGGTCGAAGCGCGGCGTTTCTTTGGGGTCCGCGCAAAAAAACTCCCTTACCTCTGCCTCGTAGATGGCAGCGGCCTTTGCCGGCTCTTCCTCGCCCTTTATACGGTGTATGTTTTTTTGATTTATGCCAAGCGGCAGGAAAAGCGCCTCATTGGCCATACGGAAATTACTGTCCTTACTACCAGGCGCAACGCACCTCTCGTCGCCAAAGAAGAAGTGAACCTTATTCCAATCAACTCGCCCTGCGTTTTCCTTTGACGCGAGAAGCCTGTACAAGAGAACCGGGGTTGAACCGCCAGACAGTGCAACTGCAACACGCCCACTCTTTTCTATGGCAGCCACTGCCTTTTCAAAAAAGAACTCTGCCGCCTTATTACTTAAACCGTCGATGTCCTTTGAAACCACGAGCCTCATCTTTAAAGCCCTGATAGAGCGGCGCCGTAGAGCGCGCACTTGTCGTTCATAACGGCCTTAACGGGAATATCCTTCATAAAGGCCCTGAACCTGCCCTTGGCGTGGAAAGCGCGGATAAAGGCCTTGTCCTTTTTTAGCGCCGTGATGATTTTTGGCGCGATGCCTCCGCCAATGAACACGCCTCCTGTTGAAAGCGTTTTTAGAGCCATGTTCCCTGCCTCGGCGCCAAGCACCGACATAAAGACCTCAAGCGCCTTTTTACATACCTTGTCGCCGCCCTTACGCATGGCCTCGCCGGATATCACGGCTGCCTTATCGTCTACATTAAAACGTTCTTTTGTTCGAGGAGGGACTTCCCTTCCGGACATTAGAAAATCATAGATATCGCCTATGCCTCTACCAGAAAGCACTCTTTCATAGCTCACGTGCCCGTATTTTTTTCTAAGGAACAAAAGTAGCGCATCCTCTGTCTTGTTTTGCGGCGCAAAGTCCGCGTGCCCGCCCTCAGTTGCAACGACCGTGCAACACGTGCCGACAAGAGCGGCCTCACCAAGCCCCGTGCCTGGAGCTACCATGACGATATTGCCTTGCCTTGCCCTGCCTTTTTGAAGCACCGAGAAATCGGAGACATTAAGCGCGCCAACACCAATTACAGCGGCCTCAAGGTCGTTTAGAAGAACTGCTCGCTTAAAGCCGTACTTTTTCGCTATTACATTGGCATCTATCTTCCAGTCGATATTGACAAGAACAGCGCGGTTATTATTTACGGGCGCGGCAACGGCAATGGCCAGGCTTTCGGTCTTTGGCACAAGGGTAAGAAACGCGCGCACCACAGCCTCTGCACTCCCGAACTCGGAATTCTTAAACCTCCCGAACACAAGCTCGATGAGCCGCCCCTTCTTGTCTATTCCAAAGGCAGCTGCATTGGTCTTTGTTCCGCCTATGTCAAATGCTATAACGCGCGGTTTCATGGTAAGGGATAGAGAAAACTAACTTTTCTTTACTGCGTGGCCGCCAAATTCCTGCCTTAGCGCGGCAAGCACCTTTTCTCCAAAGGAATCCTCCTGCCTCGATCTAAAACGCCTGAAAAGCGATTCGGTTATCACAGGCGCGCTCACGCCAAGCTCGACCGCCTCGTTCACCGTCCATCTACCTTCGCCCGAATCATCGACATAGCCCTTTATGTTCTTTAGCCCCGGGTCTTTCGTAAGCGCGCTTTCTAAAAGCTCGAGAAGCCACGACCTCACGACACTTCCCCGGTTCCAGAGCCCGGCCACCTTCGATAAGTCAACGCCGTCTTTATAGCGAGACTCATTTATTATCTCGAACCCTTCGCCGTATGCCTGCATAAGGCCGTACTCGATGCCGTTATGCACCATCTTCACAAAGTGCCCTGCCCCGGGCAGGCCGCAGTACAGGTAGCCGTCCTTCGGGGCAAGGGTTTTAAACACAGGCTCTAATGTATCGAAGTCCTTTTTCTCGCCGCCTATCATCAGGCAATAGCCGACCTCCAGGCCCCAGATGCCGCCGCTCGTGCCGACATCCATATAGTTGATGCCGTCCTCGAGTAAATCGCCATAACGCCTGATGTCGTCTTTATAAAAGGTGTTTCCGCCGTCTATGAGTATATCACCCTTTGAAAGATGCTTTCTAAGCCCCCGTATCATCTCCTCGGTTGCCTCTCCCGCAGGGACCATCATCCATATGATGCGCGGCGGCTTCAAAGCGTCTACGAGTTCCTTCAGGTTAGCCACCCCTGTTGCGCCGCTTCTTTCGGCCTCTTCGATTTTCTTTTTATCTCTCGTATAGGCGATGACCTCGTGGCCGCCAAGAAGCAGCCGCTTGGTCATGTTCATGCCCATCCTGCCGAGCCCGACCATGGCAATACGCATAAAACCCTCCGTTCGTATGCTAAAGAAAACCTACTTAAGCGCGGCCTTAATAAGCGCGGCTGCGCTTTCCAGCGAGACCGCCACCTTACCCTTCAAAACAAAGAGCGCCGCGGCCTTGCCCTTTGCGCCAAGAGCGTCCATGTCGCCAAGAAGCTGCGCCCTCTCGAGTGAGGCAAACGAATACGCCTTCCCGGGTATTGACGCATCCACTCCGCCATCCGATATCATAAAGAAAAACGCGCCGCCCCTTGGCCCGCCCTTATGGAGCTGCCCTGTGGAATGCAGGTAGCGCGGGCCAAAGCCGAAAAGGGTCGTCTTCTTGGTCTTTAGCAGCACGGCCTTTCTCACGGCATCAAGCGGCCCCTTAAGAGCCGCGTCGTCCATATCAAGATAAGGCAGGAGCGCCAGGTACGAGCCTTTTTTAAGCGAGGTAAATATTTTTTTCAACGCGTCTTTGGGCTTTCTGCCCACACCCGTTATCCTCTGGCCGGGCTTGTTTATATAAACAGCCATATCCTTATCGTCGAGTATCATTCTATACGGTATGCCGGAGGCCTTATTTTTCTCGAAATCGCCGAGCACTGCCCTTGCCCTCTTCTTCGCGTCTTCGACGTCGGGCTGGTCAAACGGGTTTATACCGAGTATAGACCCTGCCGCAGCGGTTGCAACCTCCCACCTTACCATTTCTCCCGCTATATCGTAGGCGTCGTCAAGGGTTATGGAAACGACCGGCTGCCTCCTTTTTATGAGAGAGGCCGCGGCTCCCGGCTCCTTTTTGCCCTTTAGCCCTATTGTAACGAACACGCGATCAGATGAGTACGCGGCCTCTGTAACCCTCGGCTCGCCGCTTACAGGAACGATGCCCTTACGCTCCTTACCCGTGCTTTCCGCTATGAGCTGCTCGAGCCAGAGAGAAAAGCTCTCAAGCTCGGGGGCAAGAAAGAACGTCACCTTATTTCTTCCGGCCTTGGCAAGCCCGCCAAGCGCCCCTCCGAGAACCGCACCCGGGCTAAATACCTCTTTAACTCCGGGAGAGCATTCGGAGAGCATCTGAAGCGCGGAGGATAAAAACTTCTTTATGTCAACGCCGATTAACGCCGCAGGCACAAGGCCGAAGTAAGAAAGCGCGGAGTAGCGCCCGCCTATGTCAGAGCGGTTTACGAAGGTCTTTCTAAACCCCGCCTTCCTGGCAAGGGACTCGAGCACCGTGCCCGGGTCGGTTATGGCGACAAAGTTACTTCCCGCGCCCTTGCCCTTTACATTCTTTACCTTGTCGAGGAAATATTCGTAGAGGCAGTTTGGTTCTATGGTGGTGCCGGATTTGCTTGCGACTATGAAAAGCGTTTTTGCGGCGTTTACAGATTTCTCGACACGCCTTATTGCAGCGGGGTCGGTCGAGTCGAGCACATGGAGCCTAAGAAAGCCGTGCCGCACGCCTAGAATATCCTTATATACCAGTGGCGCAAGGCTCGATCCTCCCATGCCAAGAAGCACGGCGTCGGTAAACCCGGCGCTACGCGCCTCTTCGGCAAATGCCGTGAGCTCGTCTGCCTTTACCTTCATCAGCCCCGGCACAACTAGCCAGCCAAGCGAGTTTTCTATGATTGCCGCGTGTTCCGGGGTGTTTTTCCAGAGAGAGGCGTCCTTTGCCCAGAGTTTTCGAAGAAACCCCCTTCGCACAAGGCCGCTTACAGCGGTCTTTGCCAAAGAACCCGGCGCCCCGAGATTATAGCGCGCCCTGCTTCCGCCAAGGTCGTCGAAACCGCCCATCAAAGCCGCCCCTTTCCCAAAAAAGGTGTATGGTGCTGTTATGCCCTGTGCTACGCTTTACTTGCCAAGAAGCTTAAGCGCCCGGGTGCTGACATTATCCGCTGTCAGCCCGAGCTTTTCGTATATCGTCTTGTACGGCGCCGAAGCCCCGAACCTGTCTATTCCTATTACCTCGCCGTGGCTGCTCGTGTACTTATGCCATCCGTGCGTGCACCCGGCCTCTATGGCAATGCGCGTCTTTACCGTCGGCGGCAGTACCGAGTTCCTGTAGGCCTCATCCTGCTCATCGAATATATTGGTTGCCGGCATGCTGACAACCCTGGCCTTAACGCCCTTTGCCTGGAGCTTATCGTAGGCTCCAAGCGCTATCTCCACCTCCGAGCCTGTTGCAATAAGCACGACCTCGGGGGTTGAGTCGGCGCCCGCTATGACGTAGCCGCCTCTGGCAATATCTGCAACGGTTGATTTGCCGTATTTTTCCCTGTCTATCACAGGAAGGTTCTGCCTCGTAAGAGAGAGCGCCACGGGGCCCTTATTCCTCTTAAGCGCTATCCTCCATGCCTCGACCGTTTCAACCGCGTCAGCAGGCCTTAGTACCGTAAGGTTTGGCATGGCACGCAAGGCAGAGAGGTGCTCTATTGGCTGGTGCGTGGGGCCGTCCTCGCCAAGGCCGATCGAATCGTGCGTAAACACGTATATAACGTGGAAGCCCGAGAGCGCGGCAACGCGTATTGCCGGCCTCATGTAATCCGAGAACACGAGAAACGTTCCGCCGTAGGGAATAAGTATGCCGCCCTGGGCAATGCCGTTCATTATGGAGCCCATTGCGTGCTCGCGCACACCGTAATGGATATTCCTGCCGGACTTGCCGGGCTCGAACACGCCCATATCTTTTAGAAAAGTATTGTTTGACGGCGCAAGGTCTGCCGAACCGCCTATCAGGAACGGCGTCTTCTTTGCAATGGCATTGAGCACCTTTCCAGAAACGCTCCTTGTCGCAACGGCCGAGTCCTTTGCGCTAAACTTCGGAAGATCCGATTCCCAGCCCGTATCGAAGTTTCCCGATAAAATGGCCTTCACTTCCTTGGCAAGCTCAGGGAATGCCTTTTCATAATGATGGAAGTTCGAGTTCCATTCCTTTTCAAGGAACTCGCCCTTTTCAACTGCCGCGTTCATGGCCTTTGCTACTTCCTGTGGCACATGGAACTCAGGGGCGTCGTCAGGCCACCCAAGCTTCTTCTTCGCTGCCTTTGCCTCATCAGGGCCAAGCGGCGAGCCGTGGGCCTCGCTCGAGTCCTGCTTAGCGGGGCTTCCAAACCCTATGTTCGTTCTCACTATTACGAGCGAAGGTCTGGTCTTCTCTTTTCTCGCTTCGTCTATTGCGTGCGTGATACCGTCAAGGTCATTACCATCGGCCCTGACAACGTGCCACTTAAGGGCCTCGAACCTTTTCCCGACATCCTCGGTAAAGGCGATATCGGTAGAGCCTTCGATGGTTATCTTATTATCGGAATATAAATACACTATATGCCCGAGCCCGAGATGCCCTGCGATGCTCGCGGCCTCGTTCGATACGCCCTCCATTAAATCGCCGTCGCTCGTTATGGCATAAATAAAGTAATCGAACAGATTGTGGCCTGGCTTGTTATAGCGGTCTGCAAGGTATTTTTGCGCAATCGCCATGCCCACACCGTTGGCAAACCCCTGCCCAAGCGGGCCGGTAGTTGTCTCGATGCCGCGCTTCAAGTCGTACTCCGGATGCCCTGGGGTGTGACTTCCCCACTGCCGAAAATTCTTCAAGTCATCGATTGTAAGATCGTAGCCTGTAAGATGCAAAAGAGAGTAAAGCAGCATGCTGCCGTGCCCGGCAGAGAGAACAAAGCGGTCCCTTCCTGCCCATTTCGGGTTCTTCGGGCTGTGGCGTAGAAACTTTTTCCAGAGCGCATATGCCATCTTGGCATCCCCCATGGGCATGCCAGGGTGCCCGCTCTTGGCCTTTTCGACCGCGTCCACGGAGAGAAAACGTATGGTATTTATGCAAAGCTCGTCAATGTGATTGTTCTTATTTTCCATCATACCCCTCTCGAAAATAATATTAAAGTCTACTCAATAAATCGCAAAAAGCAAGGCCCGGTAGCGTTGCCGGCTTACTTATCCTTCTTTACGGTGTCGGCAGCGGCATTGCCCTTTTCCTCATCATCGTCATCATCGTCATCGTCGGCCTTCTTTCTTACCGGCGGATGAAGAGGGTCGTAGGGCGGCACCACCATGCCTCCGGATATGACGAGCTTAAACGCATCCTCTACACTCATGTCGAGCTCTATGATCTCTCGCTCCGGAACCGCAAAATAAAACCCGGAGGTCGGGTTCGGCGTTGTCGGGATAAACACATTCACCGTATCCTCCTTTGTCTTATATTGCACCTCGCCCTTTGCCTTTCCTGTAACAAACCCCATGCCGTACATGCCTTTGCGCGGGTACTCGACCAGGACGACCTTCTGAAATCCGGTCGACTCCTTCGAAAAAAACGTCTCCAAAAACTGCTTCGAGCCCTTGTATATGGAGTTCATTATCGGCATCCGCTCGATTATCCATTCGCTTAAACCAACAAGCTTATTGCCAAGAAAATTCTTGGCCACAAGCCCGACACCGAATATCAGGACAACCGTGAATATGACGCCGAGCCCCGGTATCTTGAAGCCAAGGTACGTCTCCGGCCTCGATGCCTCCGGCAGATAGTTAAGGAGCGAGTCCATGGCCCCGACAATCAGGCTAAGCACGTAAACCGCCAGATAAAACGGTATTACTATAAGGAGCCCGGTTACGAAGTAATCACGTATAAGCTTCCTTGTTTTTTTCTTCATAAGCCCCCGGCAAGGACGCTGGAAACTTTCCTTACCGCGTTCTTTTCGTCAACGTACACGAGCACCGGCTTATGACGCCTTGCCTCAACTTCCTCCATCACGGCGTAGGCCGCTATGATTATTATGTCCCCTGGCTTTGCCAGGTGCGCGGCAGCTCCGTTTATGGATATCGTGCCGCTCCCCGAAGGGGCCTCGATGGCGTAGGTCTGAAAGCGGTTACCGTTGGTTATATTATATATCTCGACCTTCTCGAACTCGAGTATGCCCGAGGTCTCGAGAAGCGTCTTATCAACGGCAATGCTTCCTTCATAGTTAACGTTCGCGTCAGTGACCGTAGCGCGATGAATTTTACATTTCAGCATCGTGTACTGCATATTTCCCTCCGTTAGCGGTTTGTCCGCGGCCCCGAGTCCTCGAGCACGCGGTTATCGATAAGCCTCGTATTGCCGACTTTTACTGCAACCGCAACGAGCGCCCTGCCCTTTATGTCCTCGATATCGTCGAGTGTTTCGGGCGAACACACGTGCAAGTATTCTACCATGACGAGCGGCTCTTTCGCCATGATTTTCCTCATCTTTTCTATTATTACCCCTGCCTTCCTATCCCCTTCCCCAAAGGCCAGGGAGGCCGCGTCCAGGGCAGCCGGAATGGCCCTTGCGGCAAGCCTCTCCTCTGTAGAAAGGTACTTATTTCTCGAGCTCATCGCGAGCCCGTCAGCCTCCCTTACCGTCGGCACCGACACTATCTCTATATCCATGTTTAAGTCGACCACCATGCGCCTTATTATAAGCTGCTGCTGATAATCCTTAAGCCCAAACACTGCCTTATCCGGGGCCACTATGTTAAAGAGCTTCGTAACGACCGTCGTAACCCCCTTAAAGTGCCCGGGTCTTGATTTGCCGCAAAGCTTTTCAGACAACCCTTCGACCTCGACCTTGGTACCAACGGACTCGCCGCCCGGATACATTACATCCGCAGACGGCATAAAGAACGCGTCCACGCCTGAACCTTCACAAAGCCTTTTATCCCGCTCGATGTCTCTCGGGTATCTGGCAAAATCCTCGTTTGGCCCGAACTGCAAAGGGTTTACGAACACGCTAACCACGACCTTATCGCAAAGCCCCTTTGCCACCTTCACGAGCTCAAGGTGGCCTTCGTGCAGATACCCCATGGTCGGCACAAAAGCGAGCGTTTGGCCCTCTCTCTTTTGCGCGGCCGAATAAGAGCGCATCCCGCCTACTGTGTCTATCACCTTCATCTAATATGAATGCTCCTCGTCAGGGAACTTTCCGGCCTCTACATCGTCCTTATAGCGCGTAACGGCCTTGCTTATAACCTCGTCGAGGTTGGCGTAACGCTTGACGAACTTCGGCGCTGTTTTCTCCAAGTCCATGCCGAGCATATCGTTTAGGACAAGCACCTGCCCGTCGCAGCCGACACCTGCGCCGATGCCGATAGTCGGAATGGAAAGCTCCTTCGTAATCGTCTTTGCAAGCTCTGAGGGAATGCCTTCGAGCACCATGGAAAACGCCCCCGCATCCTCGACTGCTTTTGCGTCGGCAAGTATTTCCTTTGAAGCCTCTTTTGTCCTGCCCTGCACCTTATATCCGCCCATGGTAAGCACGGACTGCGGCGTAAGCCCCACGTGCCCCATCACCGGAATGCCTGCCTCTGCCATTGCCTTTATAACGGCGGCAGACCTCACTCCGCCCTCGACCTTTACACCGTCAGCGCCTGCTTCCTTTAGAAACCTCCCTGCGTTCTTTAAGGCCTCCTCAACAGAAGGCTGGTACGACATAAACGGCATATCCGCGACCACGAAGGCGTCCTTACAGGCCCTTGAAACGCTCCTTACGTGATATATCATTTCGTCCATGGTGACCGGAAGTGTGGTCTCATGGCCTGCCTCTACCATGCCAACTGAATCGCCTACAAGGACGACAGGGATGCCCGCGTTATCGATAATCCTCGCCGTCTGAAAGCCGTAAGCCGTAAGCACGGCTATCTTTTTACCGTCCTTTTTATATTTCAGTATGTCGCTAACCGTTATTTTCTTCACACCCGTCTCCTCTTTTAGACACGCCAAATAAAAAAGCCTTCCGGACAAAACCGGAAGGCGAAAACGCACGGCATCGAAAGACGCCAAAGCGCATCGAACAAAAATCCTTCGAGTTCCGTCCCGGTCTATGACTTGGCCTTTCGCCTAAGCCTTCGATCCAAGCGGTATGTAGTGCTGCGTGCCACCCTTCATGGACTTTATCTCCTTTATAAGGTTGGATAAGTCCCTCGGGTTCTCTACAAAATCTATCTCGGTCGTATTAACGACCAGAAGCGGCGTGTCCGTGTAATAGAAAAAGTACTTGTTATACGCGTCGACAAGCCGCTCTAGATATTCCTCCGATATTCCCTGTTCATAGTCCTTGTTTCTTTTTGCTATGCGCTCGATTAGCACCTCTGTCGAGGCCTGCATGTATATTACCATATCCGGCTTCGGAAGGCTCGCGTCAAGAAGCCTGTATACCTGCTCGTAGAGCGAGAGCTCGTGCTCGTCAAGATTGAGATACGCGAAAATCCTGTCCTTCGAAAAAAGATAATCCGACACTACAGAGCTCTTAAAGAGGTCTGCCTGCGCAATCTCCTTTTGCTGCTGGTAGCGGCTAAGGAGAAAGAAAAGCTGCGTCTGAAAGGCGTACTTTTTCCTGTCACCGTAGAACTGCTTTAAAAACGGGTTGTCGTCAACGCCCTCGAGCATGGCTCTTCCGCCAAGCTCCTTTGCAAGAAGTTCGGCAAAGCTGGTCTTTCCGACCCCTATGGGCCCTTCAAGGGCTATATATCTTGCCTTATTCATAAAAACTCAGGATAACGCATGGAAGCCCGAAAAGTCAAGAACGCTATTTTCCGCCAACGGCGCTATCCAAAAACGCCGACACCTCTTCGGAAAGGCGCGCGAATTCGGCTACATCGAGCGTCTCGCCGCGCCTCTTGGGGTCGATGCCTGCGCCTTTTAGCGCCTCGCTTATAACCTCATCGCCAAGCCCGAGCGTTTTAAGGGCATTGGCAAGCGTTTTCCTCCTCTGCCCAAACGCGGCCCGAACGACCTTCCTGTATACCGGCTCCAGAGAGGCCCCTACAAGCGGGCTCTCGAGGGGCCTTACCCTTAAAACCGTTGACCAGACCTTGGGCCTGGGCTTAAAGCAGTTTGGAGAAACGTCGAATAACTTCTTAACCTCCATGAAGGCCCCGACCACAGCCGTTATCGACCCGTACTCCGGCGTTGAAGGCGCGGCAACGAGCCTCTCCGCCACCTCCTTCTGGAACATCAGTATCAGCTCTAAGAAGGCATCGCGCTCCTCGGTAAACTTTATCAGGAGCGGGCCGGAAATATTATACGGCAAATTGGCAACACACTTGAACCTGGCTTCGGCCTTTTTTGCAAGGGCCGTAAAATCCGTTTTCAAGGCATCGGCCTCGACAAGGGAAAAGCCCATTACCCCTGAAAACTTCTTTTTTAGCATGAAGGCAAGGTCTCTGTCTATCTCGACCGCAGTCACAAGCGCGCCTTCGGCTAAAAGAGCCGAGGTAAGCGCTCCGTCGCCGGGGCCGACCTCGAGCACAGTGGCTTCGTCAAGCGGCAGGGCTGCGCCGATTATCTTTCTTACGATATTCGGGTCTACGAGAAAGTGCTGGCCGTATTTCTTCTTTAGCATCACAGCGATGTTTTACGCGAAGCGGCCGCGCCGCTTGCCATGGCAAAACGCACGACATCGGAAGAAACCCTGTTCAAAGCCTCCGTACCCGCCTCCCCTGCCCCGCCTGCCTCTTCAACGGCTGCCTTGGCGCCTGGCGCGGCATTATCGGTTTTCACGGCCATAACTTCGCCCTTTACCGCCTTCTTATCCTTCACGCCGCGCCACCTGGCAGATGCGTAAAGCGGCACTGATATATCCATCAGCTTGCCCAGTATCCTGTCCCTTTCGCTTCCATTGGCAACGGCAGGGAAAAATGTCGTATGTCTGGATACAGGCACGACCTCGTAGGACAGCATGCGGCTTCCCGAAAACTGTATCTTCAGCATGAGCCCGAGAAGCGTATCGGGCTTTCTCTGGTCGAATACGAAGTTGCCAAGGCTATAGGCTATGAGCCCTCCCTTATATTCCTCTACACCCTGAGGCACGTGCGGATGGTGGCCAAGGATCAAGTCCGCGCCCCAGTCTATTATCTTATGTGCCAGTCTGACGTCCGACTTCTCCGGCAACAATTTATACTCAACGCCCCAGTGAAGCGAAACAACCACCACGTCGGCATTCTTACGCACTTCCTTTACCGCGCGCCTTATCCTGTCATGGTCCCACGGCGAGATAATGCCGGCCCTCGAAGATGTCGCGTAGACCTTGCTGTCATGCGCTATGGCATAACCAAGGAATGCGAACTTCACGCCCTTTACGGTCACATACACCGGCTCTGCTGCCTCGGACGCGTTCTGTCCCGCGCCAAAGTACGCTATGCCGGCAGCGCCAAGAAGTATCCTGGTCTCATCTATTGGCTCGGGGCCAAAGTCCATGGCGTGATTATTAGAGAGGCTAAGCACCGTAAACCCGGCGTCCTTGAGACTAAGAACGCTCTCGGGAGGGGCGATAAAGTTAAACGGCTTTTGAAAATACGTCTTGGTCCTTTTTACTCCGAGAACGCTCTCGAGATTGCCAAAAACTATATCTCCCTTGTTAAGCTCCGTAGAAACCTCGGAGAACGGGTAATCGTTGCCGAGCTTTTCTGTCATCCTCAAAATGCCGCGCGAGAGCATTATGTCGCCAACGGCGATAAAGGTGATGTCCTCGGCCTTTTTGCCAGAGGAGCTCTTTACGGCATTGTCAGCCGCGCGCGACGCCAGTGGGGCGCAAAGCAGAATAAAAACTATCGAAGCATAGAGTAAACGCATCTTGACTTACGGCTCAGCATTCAGCTCGAGCCCTGCCGTTACTCCTTCCTTATAAAGCCTATATGCCATGTGCCCTATCATCGCGGCGTTGTCGGTGCAGTACTTTGGCGGCGGTATGAAGAGCCCTATGTCCACGCCCGAGGCAAGCTCCGCTGCCCTTTCCCTAAGCCTCGAATTGCAGGCAACGCCGCCTGCGATGGAAAGGCTCTTTACGCCGGTTTCCTTCACAGCTCGAAACGCTTTATCGAGAAGGGCATCCACAACCGCCTCCTGAAAAGACGCGGACATGTTACGCCGAAATTCGTCGTTTACCTCCGAAGCCTTTTGCACCTCGAGGAGCACGGCGGTCTTAAGTCCGCTAAAGCTGAACTCAAGGGCCCCGCTCTTGATGCGCGGCTTTGTAAACGAGTACGCGGCCTTATCGCCGTTTCTGGCAAGACGGTCTATCAAAACTCCTCCGGGGTATCCAAGGCCCATCAGCTTCGCGGCCTTATCAAATGCCTCGCCTGCTGCGTCGTCCCTTGTCTCGCCAAGCACACTCATCTTCGTAAAATCCTCGACAAGAAAAAGTGTCGTGTGCCCGCCCGAGACAACGAACGAGACAAACGGAAACTCAGGGGCCGCCGCGCCTTCCTTATCTGAGATAAAGGCCGAGAGCGCGTGCGCCTTTATATGGTCTACGGGAATAAGCGGCTTCTTTGCCACATAAGCGGCCGCCTTTGCAAAGGTAAGGCCGACAAGTATCGACCCAACGAGCCCGGGGCCGGATGTAACGCCTATGCACTCGACGTCGGATAGTTTTACGCCTGCCTTAAAAAGCGCTTCTTCCACTACCGGCACGACTGTCTCTATGTGCCGCCTCGAGGCAAGCTCCGGCACTATGCCGCCGTATTTGTTATGAATGTCGTTTTGGGAGGAAACAACGTTTGACACAACGACCCTGCCGTCCTTCACAACCGAGGCGCTCATGTCGTCACACGATGATTCTATGGCAAGGATTAGCATACCTTCTACCCCTTCGCGGCAACTGCCTTCACTGCCTTCAGGAAAGCCTCGATATCGGCATCGGTATTAAAGTACCCGGGGCTGACCCTGATTGCGCCCTCGGGGAATGTGCCCGCAACCCTGTGCGCGGCAGGAGCGCAGTGCGTGCCGCACCTTACCATGATGGAGAACTCTCTGTCGAGCACGACACCTGCGTCATTGGCAGTAATGCCGTCTATTGTAAAACACACAAGCGAGGCGCGCTTTGCAGCGTCCATTGGTCCCAGTATCCTGATGCCCTTTATAGAGGCCAGTTCCTTTAGGATTATCCCGACAAAACGTTCTTCCTTTTTTCGTATGCCGGTAACGCCCTCCTGCATGATAAAGGCAGCGCCTGCGCCAAGGGCTGCGATGCCCGGAGTATTTACTGTGCCTGCCTCGAGCTTTTCCGGCATGTTAAGGACAGTTGTCTCGGCGCCTGTTGAGCCGTCTATGAAGGGCTCTATCTCTATGCCGTCCCTTAGATAAAGTATACCGGTGCCCTGTGGCCCGAAGAGCGCCTTATGCCCTGTTGCCGCAAGTATGTCGATAGATGAACCGGAAAGGTCCATAGGGATAGCCCCCGCGGTCTGCGCAGCATCGGTCATGAAGATTACGCCGTGCTCTTTACATGCCTTTGCGATTTCCTCTACCGGAAGTATTTCGCCAAATACATTTGACGCGTGCGTGATGACCACAAGCTCTGTTTCATCGGTTATAAGCGCCTCGATGTCAGAGGCATCGAGAAACCCGGGCCTCTTACCTGCTGCCTCGGTAAGCGTTATGACGCCGCGCTTCTTCATGGAGAGAAGCGTCTTCAAAACGGCATTGTGCTCAAACGAGCTCGTTATGACGTGCCCGCCGCCGCTCATCACGCCCTTTATGGCGGCGTTTATGGCCTCTGTTGCGTTCTTGGTGAAAACGAGCCTTGAGGAGTCCTTTATGCCAAGCAGCCTTGCAACGGCCTCGCGCGCCTTGAAGACCTCGCGCATGGCGTCAAGCGCCATCTTGTGCGAGCCTCTTCCCGGGTTGCCGCCGACGTTCCTTAGGACGTAGTCTGCCCTGGCATACACTGCCTCGGGCTTTGGATATGACGTTGCCGCGTTATCTAAGTATATCATCGGATAATAGTACCATTTGACGGACGTTTAGGCAATGAAGGGGTTATAAAAAGATAGCGGCGCAAAACGCCCCTGCCGCCGTTATTTCTTGGGAAGCGTAAGAAGCATCAGCTGCACGAAAAAGCCGAATGCCATAAGGAACCACGAGAGCTTGAACACGAGCTTCATGGTATCGGGAAGAAAGTTTATCCCGAGCGAAAACGGCCTGCCCACTTTGATAGCCGCAAGGCGCGTGTAGAGAAAGAACATGAACCCCATGAAAAAGGCGCCAAGAGAAAACCTTGCAAGCCCCTTGGCCTTCGTAAGGACCGAAGGCGCGGAAGCAGCCATGAAAAATGCTGCCGCGATTATCGAAAGATAAATAAACGCTATTATGACACTTACCCATCTGTTCATGCCCGGCATTATAACGCCGAAAAAGGGCGCGGTAAAGCAAAACCTCTCTATTAAACCCCGGCCTTTTTAAGGAGCGCGAGCAGCTCCTCGACGCTTTTAGCCTCGCCGATACAGGCGCCAAGCGTACACACCCTGACAAACGGCCGCATCATCTTCTCCCCTTGCTCGTGCGACACGACAACGGAGGGCGCATAACGCCTGGACAATGCGTTTACGAGTTCGCGCGTTTCCACGGCGTTTATATCGCCGGTAACTGTCGC
The DNA here is from genome assembly GCA_029858205.1 of Deltaproteobacteria bacterium. NCBI lineage: Bacteria > Pseudomonadati > Myxococcota > Myxococcia > Deltaproteobacteria bacterium. The sequence goes on from JAOUFM010000002.1 coordinate 127,251, forward strand.
GATACAGGCCGGGCCAAGCTGCATGTCAAGGGCCGCAAGGTACATGGTATATGCCTGCGGCGCAGCCTCCACACTCCTGCAAAATGCGCGGCCAAGGAGCGCTGCGGCATCGAGAAGCGACTTATCGGAGCAAAGATACGCCAGGCGCACGAGGTTATACGCCGCAACCGAATTGCCGGAGGGAGCCGCGCCGTCGTAGAGGTCCTTCTGGCGCATGTAGAGGCCGCTCTCTGTTCCGTCGCAGCCAAAGAACGCGCCGCCTGCCCTGTCCTGAAACCGCTCCATCATGACCAAGGTAAGCGTCCTTGCGAGTATAAGATACTTCTTGTCGAAGGTGGCCATATAGAGCTCGATAAGCCCCCAAGTAAAGAATGCGTAATCCGTAAGGGTTCCCCTGTACGCGGCCTCGCCGTCCCTCCAGCGGTGAAAGACATGGCCTTCGACGCAGAGCTTTTCTATTATGAAGTCTGCGGCCCTGCGCGCAGTGTCAGCGTACCCCGGCTCGACAAAAGAGCGCGAGGCCCTTGCAAAGGCCGCTATCATAAGGCCGTTCCAGTCGGTAAGTATCTTGTCGTCCAGAAACGGCCTTACCCTCTGAAGCCTTGCCTTGAAGAGCTTCTTTTTTATTATGGCAACACGCTCTATCGACTCCTCGTCCGTAAGAACACCCTCGTCGAAGATGAGCACGTTTTTCCCGTTCTTTTTCCCCTCTATTTCGTCAATGAAGTTACCCTCCGCCTCCGCTCCAAAGAGCCGCATTGCAAAGGCCGCGTCCTTTTTGCCAAGAACGTTTTCAAGCTCTTCTTTGCTCCATAGGTAATACGCGCCTTCCCTGCCTTCGGAATCCGCGTCCAGGGCCGAATAAAAGCCGCCTTCCTTGTGCGTCATGTCGCGCTCTACGTAAGCGAGCACTTCCTTTGCCGTTTCCCTAAATGACTCCTCGCCGGTCACTGCATAGGCCTCGGTATACGCCATGACGTGCATGGCCTGGTCGTAGAGCATCTTCTCGAAGTGCGGAAGCCTCCACTCTCTGTCTGTTGAATAGCGGTGGAACCCGCCGCCAAGCTGGTCGAATATCGCGCCGCGGCGCATGGATTTAAGGGTCTTACACGCCATATCGAGCGCAGGGCCGCTTCCGCTTCGCTTATGATAGCGCAGGAAAAAAAGCGTGTTATGCGGCACCGGGAACTTCGGGCTTTCGCCAAACCCTCCGTGCGCCTTGTCAAAAAGGCTCTGCATCCGCTCACACGCCTCGTCAAGAACGTCCTTTCCAGGAGGCAGCTTTACGGCCTCCGGGAAAAACGAACGCAGCGCCTCATCCACCTTTTCCGTAGCGTTTACGATATTGGCGCGGCTGTTTTTCCATACCTCGTAAACCTCTTTGACTATGGTCTTTATGCCGACGCGTCCGCGCACATTGTCCTTTGGCGCGTATGTGACAGCGAAAAACGGCTTCTTATCAGGCGTGAGCATTATGTTAAGGGGCCATCCTCCCGTGCCGGATAACACGTACGCAGCGCTCATGTAAAAGGCGTCCACCTCGGGCCTCTCCTCCCTGTCGAGCTTTATGGCGATGAAACGGTCGTTTATTAGACGCCCCACCTCGGCGTCGCTAAACGATTCGCGCTCCATTACGTGGCACCAGTGGCAAGAAGAATACCCAGAAGAGAGAAGCACGGGCTTATCCTCTCTTCTTGCCCGCTCAAAGGCCTCCTCTCCCCACGGATACCAGTCAACGGGGTTATCTGAGTGTCTTTTCAGATACGGGCTTTTCTCGTGCAAAAGGCGGTTTGCCATATCAGGGCGTTTAAAAGACCTTTCAATATGATAAGCAGCGCATCTCTTAAATAATAGCTTTCAAGAAAACCCTTTAAGTATAGCACCTATTACATGACTTACAACCGCAGGGCCAAAATAAAGCCCAATTAGCCTGTTTTTTTTAATGGATTTTAGGCTTGTAAGAAGCATGATATTCCTGTTACTATAGCCTTTAAAAATAGACGGTTACATCCAAGGGCACATATAAATGCTTGCCAAAATCACATCCGGAGCAGTGCTTGGCATAGACGCCTACATGGTGGACGTCGAAGTCGATGTATCTAGCGGGCTTCCGTCCTTCCAGACGGTCGGACTTCCGGATAACGCGGTAAAGGAAAGCAGAGAGCGCGTACGAAGCGCGGTAAAGAACTCGGGCTACACCTTCCCCGGAGGCCGCGTTACAGTAAACCTCGCCCCTGCTGACGTGAAAAAAGAAGGCACCACATTCGACCTTCCTGTTGCAGTTGGCATACTAAAGGCAGAGGGAATCATCAAGGCCGCCAATCTAAACGACTATGTCATAGCAGGCGAGCTCTCGTTGGACGGCACCATTAAAGCTGTTCGCGGAGTTCTTCCGATGGCGGTCGAAGCGCTACGCAACAAGAAAGCCCTCGTCGTGCCATCCCCAAACGCACGGGAGGCGGCAATAGTAGAGGGGCTTACTGTGTACGGAATAAACACGCTCTCGTCGCTTGTGGAGTTCCTCAACAAGAACCTTGAAATGCCGCCCTATGACCGCGCCACAGCAGGTGTGGCGCCACAAGGCGCGGCAACGGCACCTGCCATAGACATGAGCGAGGTAAAAGGCCAGGAGCACGTAAAAAGGGCCCTTGAGGTGGCAAGCGCCGGTGGCCATAACGTGCTTCTTATCGGCCCTCCGGGCTCAGGGAAAACCATGCTCGCAAGGCGTGTGCCAACGATACTGCCCGACATGTCCCTAAACGAAGCAATAGAAACAACCAAGGTGCACAGTGTGGCAGGCACGCTTGCCGAGGCAGGCTCGCTCGTTACCGAGCGGCCGTTTCGCTCCCCTCACCACACGATATCGGACGCCGGGCTTATCGGCGGAGGCCAGATACCAAGGCCCGGAGAAGTAAGCCTTGCGCATAACGGCGTGCTATTCTTAGATGAGATGCCCGAGTTCAGGAAAAACGTCCTTGAGATGCTAAGGCAACCAATCGAGGACGGCATCGTTACCATATCGAGGGCCGCTATTTCGCTGACATTTCCCTCGCGCTTCATGCTGATTGGAGCGATGAACCCGTGCCCGTGCGGACATCTCGGGGACCCGACAAAGGACTGCCGCTGCTCGCCGCTTATGACAAAGCGCTACCGCTCAAGGCTCTCCGGGCCGCTTCTCGACAGAATAGACATACACGCCGAGGTCCCGGCAGTGAGGTTTCGCGAACTAAGCTCGGAAAAAACTGCCGAGACATCGGCCTCCATAAAAAGCCGCGTGGACAGGGCAAGGCTTATACAGGACGACAGGTTCAAGGGAACAAAGATATTCTCCAATAGCCAGATGGGCTCGAGGCATATAAAAAAGCACTGCGCCCTGGATGCGGATTCCATGCGGCTTCTCGAAGCAGCGGTCGAGAGGCTTTCGCTGTCAGCACGGGCATACACGCGAGTACTCAAGGTGGCGCGCACCATAGCCGACCTGGAAGGCGAGGAAAACATCGGCTCGCGCCACGTCTCCGAGGCAGTGCAGTACAGGGCCTTTGACAGAGACGCGTAAGGCAGAACCTTCTCATTTTCCGACAAAAACACCCTGCCAAAACAATTTCAAAAAAACCTCTTGACTTAGTGTCTTTCATACACTATAATAGTGTCAGAAACACACTAACACTGCTTAAGGAGGCTGCCATGACATACACATACCAATATCCGAGACCGGCGCTCGCAACCGACTGCGTAGTGTTTGGCCTGGATAACGAGGACTTAAAGGTGCTCCTCATACAGCGCGACATAGAGCCGTTCAAGGGCAAATGGGCGCTCCCAGGTGGGTTCATAAAGCCGGGAGAGGCCTTGGAAGACGCGGCAAGAAGGGAGCTACTTGAGGAAACCGGGCTTAAAGGGATATTTCTTGAGCAGCTCTACACCTTCGGAGAGCCCGGCAGGGACCCGAGAGAACACGTCGTAACGGTCGTATACTACGCGCTAACGAACCTCTCAGAGCACGTGATAAAGGCCTCTACTGACGCAAGGAACGCTGCATGGTTCTCAACCGACGACGTCCCCGGCCTTGCCTTTGACCACGAAGTGATACTCGAGACAGCGCTTACGAGGCTAAGGGGGAAGATAACGTACCAGCCAATAGGGTTCGAACTTTTGCCAAAAAAGTTTACGCTTCGCCAGTTACAAGAGATGTATGAAAAGATACTTGATAAGGCACTCGACAAAAGGAACTTCCGTAAAAAGATGCTAGGCTTCGGGATACTGGTAGCGTCAGACGAGATAGAAACAGACGTTGCCCACCGCGCTGCCAGGCTCTACGGCTTCGATAAGCGGCGCTACCAGCAGCTCGTAAAGGAAGGTTTCGTGTTCGAGATATAGGAGAAAGAGCGCGGCATGGGGCCGCAAGCAACCATGATGGAAAGGAGGCCTGCCATGTTCGGGTTCAAGTTCATAAAAACCATTCCAACGACCTACGTAATACAGTACAGGCGCGGTAAAATTGTGCGCCAGGGCGCGGGGCTCTCCTTTTTCTACTTCACGCCGTTTAGTTCGCTCGCGGCCGTTCCGCTCGAGAGAACATACGCGCCCTTCATATTCACCGAGGCGTGCGCGGACTTCCAGGAAGTCACCGTGCAGGGCGAGGTCGCCTACCGCGTAAGCGACCCCGTACGGCTCGCCGGGGCCATGAACTTCACGCTTGGCGCAGCCGGCAAGTACTCGACCGATGACCCTGTAAAGCTGCCGCAAAAGATAATCAACCGCATCCGGGTGCTCGCAAAAGAGGAACTTCGCACCCTCGCGCTAAGGACCGCCATCAAGGCCGGCGAGGTGTTTGGCGCGAAGATAAAAACAGCGCTCAAAAAGGAAGACGAGATAACAGGGCTCGGCATCGAGGTAATCGAGCTTAGCATACTCGCCGTCAAGCCCGTGCCGGAAACTGCCAGGGCCCTCGAGGCAACGGTTAGAGAGGAAATACTAAAAGAAGCGGACCTCGCGGTCTACGACAGGCGAAACGCCGCAATAGAGCAGGAACGAGCGCTAAAGGAGAACGAGCTCAACACCGCAGTGGCAGTCGAAAAAAAGCGCAGGGAGATAGAGGAAACAAAGATAGACGGGCTAAGGGCCGTGGAAGAAAAGACGCGGCTTCTTACAAAGGAAAAGATGGCCGGGCAGATAGAGGCAGAGAAAGAAAGAACAACGCTTGTTGAGCTTATCGCCGGCAACAAGAGAAAGGAAGCGGACGCAGAGGAATACGAGGTGACGGCAAGGCTAAGGCCGCTTAAGGACGCGGACGTAAAGATGCTGGAGGCGCTGGCAATAAGCGGCATGGAGCCGGCCAAGATAATAGCGCAGGCATTCAGGGGGCTTGCCGAAAATAGCGGCAAGATAGGCACTCTAAGCATCACTCCTGACCTGCTTGGTGAACTCATAAAAACGAAAGGAGACCCTCGCCATGCGCCCGCTAACAGAAAATAGGATAATACTCATAGAGCGCCCGACACGCTTAGACGAGCTCATCATGCGCCACAACACGCCCGAGCAGGCACGGTTCCACGTCGAACGACTGGGCGTTGACTTTGGCGACTACGAAGAAGAGCACAGCATATACAAGACGTCGCTTGCTCTGGCAAAGGATGCCCTCGCGACACTCGGCATCCTGCACACGGTTGAGAGAAGGTATCTGCCAAACTACATCTTCGGGAGAAAGGACGTTGTCGTCGCGCTTGGCCAGGACGGGCTCGTTGCCAACACGCTTAAGTACCTAAACGGCCAGATCTTGGTCGGCGTGAACCCGGACCCGAGGCGCAACAGCGGGCTTCTACTGCCCTTCAACGCAATCGAGCTCGGGCTCGTCATGCCGGAGATACTTGCCGGAAAAAGGGATGTAAGGGAAATAACCCTTGCGAAGGCAACGCTAAACGACACGCAAGCCCTCTACGGCGTAAACGACATCTTTATCGGGCAAAGAACCCACGTCTCGGCAAGGTATGAGATAGCGGCAAACGGAAAAAAGGAGCGGCAATCATCGAGCGGAATAATAGTCTCGACCGGGCTCGGCTCGACCGGATGGTTTAAGAGCATAGTCGCCGGGGCAGCCGGCATAACAAGCGGCTACCTCGGCGCCGAGATAAAAAAACCGGACAACACGGCCTTTGCGTGGAACCTAAGGCGGCTCGCGTACTGTGTGCGCGAGCCGTTTACAAGCGTTACGACAGGGGCAAACATGGTCTACGGCGAAATAACCGATAAAAAGGAACTCGTCGTAACGAGCCAGATGGCGGAAAACGGCGTGATATTCAGTGACGGCATGGAGGCAGATTACCTTGAGTTCAATTCCGGGGCGGTTGCTAAAATAACCATAGCCGAAAAGACCGGGCTCCTTGCCGTATAGGCAAGCGGGCCCGGCCTAACCGCGCTCGACGCTTCGGCGCTCAAGCAGACAGCGAAGAGACACATACGTATAACGAACGCCTGTCGCCGCGACTATCGGCAGCCAGACGTACTTTAGTTCGCTAAAAAGTACGGAATTGCCTTTGCCGCTAAGAAAATACGAAAGGCGTATGGGAGAGGCCTCTATCGGGTGCCAGGGGAATCGAAACCTTGCCTCCGTAAAAGGCGCAAAGAAGGCAACACCGCGTCCGCCGTCGGTAAAGGCATCGAGCACCGGATGCGACATTATGACAGCGAAGAAGACTATGAACAACACGCCACGGCGCCACTGTTCGCCGCAGCCTTCGCTCATCTTCGCTCGCACCAGCAGCATAAAGGCATACGCCGCCGGTGCGGCAAAAAATAGCGAGTGCGTAAAACCACGGTGCCCGAACATTGTGGACGTCTGCACGCCAAAGAGCTTATACGGTATGATGTCTAGATCAGGAACCACTGCTGCCGCCGCAACAACTGCGACGTAGAAGAGAACCGCCCTGCCCCTTAGCCCGGCCGGGCACAAAGAGGCAATGAAGACCCCGGCAGCAGCATGTGTGACAGGTGTTGGCATAATATTGCTTCCGGCAAAAAACAGCTAATCTGCCTTGCCGCTTTCCCAGAACTTCTTTATCTCGGGGTTAACAAGCAGCCTCTGGCAATCGACTTCGGCAAATCCGGATTTGTCTTCCCTGTCTATCCTGGCAAAACACACGCCGTTTGTGCGGTCTACTATGTACTCCATCTTGCCCCACACAAACGACCCGGCAACGCGGAAAACCGCGACATCGGCCTTTATCATATGGAGCTCTACCGTGGATGGCTTGGCATGCGCGTCGATGCAAAAGAACATCAACAAGAGCGGCAACAGCAACACGTATTTTTTCATGTTCGCGTTCTCCTTTTTTGCGGCATACGGAAAACAACCGCTTAGTATATCTTCGTCTTTTCCATTTCCTGGTTGGGGCCGCCGTTTAGCATCTTCACAACGGCATGGCCGTCGCCGAAGTAATCTATGAGGTTAAGCCCGCCGTAATCCTGCTCGATATTGAAAAACCTTTCGACCGGGAGCCCCATGGCATCGCAGAGCACAACGCGGTTAACCCCTCCGTGCGCGACAATACCGATGCTTTTCCCTCTATACTTCGCGATAAGCTCATGAAGAGCGGGTAGCACTCTCGCCTTCAGTTCGACAAGGCTCTCTCCGCCCTTTAGCTTGTTGTTTGCAAGGTCCTTGAAGCTAAAATGCGCCTCATCGGGAAACTTCTGGGCCGCCTCGTCCCGTGTCATGCCCTCCCACCTTCCAAGATGCAGTTCCCTGAAAACATGTATGCGCGAGGCCTTTATGCCAAGCCTCTCGCCTATTATCTCCGCGCCCTTGTACGCGCGCTGAAGATCGCTCGAATAGAGCGCGGCAATGCCCTTATCTGCGAAGAACTCGGCAAGCCGCTGCATCTGGGAGATTCCGACACTCGTTATGTCAACGTCCGTATGTCCGTTATAGCGAAAGTCCGCGTGCCCAACGACCTGTCCGTGCCTTGCAAGATATACGCGCGTTGAGTCCATCTCTAATACTCTATTCCCTTTCTCGCTTTTTCCCCCACGCTAAACGGGTGCCTTATCATGAGCATCTCGGTTACGTAATCCGCGGCCTTTACAAGCCACACAGGAGCGTCCCTGCCGGTTAGCACGACCTCCAGGTGCGCCGGACGGCCCTTTAAAAACCCGAGCACATCGGCCTCGGTGATAAAACCCGCATTTATTGCAGCAAGCGCTTCGTCGAGGATAAGCATGTCGAAACCGCCGCCTGCCTTCAAAACAGCCGCTTCAAACGTCTTTCTAACCGAGGCCCTGACCTTTTCCGTGTCGGTATTGGCGCCTGTAAAAAATGCATGCCTCTCATTCGACCTCACGTGCTCGATATTGGCAATGCCTTTAAATACTTCCTTTTCCCCCGAAGCATCGCTCTCGGGCTTAAAGAACTGGACAAAGAGCACCTTCATGCCGCTCCCTGCCGCACGCGAGGCAAGCCCGATGGCCGCCGTGGTCTTGCCTTTTCCGTCGCCCGTGTATACGTGCACCAGGCCTTTTCTGTCTGCCACCATTAACTCCTTAAAAAATTATTCCGAAAACGGTTTTAGCACCTTGCTTCGCGTTGGATGGCGAAGCTTTCTTATGGCCTTTGCCTCTATCTGTCGAATGCGCTCTCTCGTGACATTGAACATCGCGCCCACCTCTTCGAGCGTATAATCGCTATTCTGGTCTATGCCAAAGCGCATCCTTATCACCTTTGCCTCGCGCGGCGAAAGGGTAGATAACATCTCATTTAGCCTTTCGGAAAGATTCGAACTCTCCATGTCCTTATCCGGATCCGCCGCGTCCTTGTCAAAGATAAAATCTCCAAGGGAGGTGCCGTCATCATCTTCGCCTACGGGCGTTGCCAGCGATATCGCGTCCTTGGATATCTTCATGGCCTTTCTTACCTTATCCACATTCATCTCGAGGAGCTTCGAAAGCTCCTCTGCCCCGGGCTCCCTGCCGTGCTGGTGCACGAACTTTCTCGCTACACGCTGCATGCGGTTCAAGGTCTCTGTCATGTGCACGGGAATGCGTATTATCCTCGACTGATCGGCTATGGCCCTGGATATCGACTGGCGTATCCACCATGTCGCGTAGGTAGAGAACTTGTAGCCGCGCTTGTATTCGAACTTCTCAACGGCCCGCATAAGGCCTATGTTGCCTTCCTGTATGAGGTCGAGAATGTGCATGCCCTTACTCGAGTGCCTCTTTGCAACACTCACGACAAGCCTGAGGTTTCCTCTGACGAGCGCGGCCCTTGCCTCGGCCGCCTTCCTGAAAAGACCGCGTACGGTTGTAGCGGCCTCGGTTATTTCAGGCCCTTTAAGCGCGAACGCTGTTTCGAACCGTTTAAGCTCGGCTCGCGCGTCCTTTACGCGCCCTAAGGAAGAGGCCTTTTTGCCTTTTACCGGCGCGGCCTTTATGGCCCTCATGCATCTTTTTACCGCAGAGGCCCCGGCCTCGTACCGTTCATACAGCCTTGCTATGACGTCTGTCTGCTTCGATATCTCATAGAAATTATCAACGAGCCTGTCTATTGCCCTCGACGCCGCGCCGCGCCTTATGCGCATCTTCCTCGCCTTTTTTATGGCCTTATCAAGCGCGCTAAGCACTGCGGCAGGCTCGGCCTCATACTCATCGCCGCCGTCTTCATCACCGTCTTCTTCGGTGAGCCTTTGCGACAACCTGTCGCGAAGACCGTAGAGCTCGTCGATTATAATCGGAGAATTAAGAAACTCCCTTAGCATTCCCTTCCTGGCGCTCTCGAATGCCTTTGCGTAACCGACCTCCTCGTCCCGCGTAAGCAGCCCCTTCGAGCCCATCTCCCTGAAATACGCCTTTACGGGGTCGAAGGCCGGGGCAGCAGGATAGAGCTCCGCCCGGCCTTCGCTATCGCCGCCGGTGGAAGTATAAGGCCTTTCCTCATAATCATCTGGGCCAAGCACGAGAAACACCTCCGCTTAAGATGACCGCTTACGTGACGCTTCCTCCCTTGCCTATCCTTCTTAAAGCATCTTTTACAACGTCGGAGTGGCCGCCCTCCTCGAGCATTTTAAGCAGCCCTTCGGTATGTGGCTTTGGCCTTCCGACGGCAAATATATTTCTTAGCGAATCTTTGAGCATCTTTTCCGGGTCTTCGACAAACCCCTTGCCCTCGTCAAGTGCGGCAGCGGCTATATAGCCGCGCGCCTCGTCGTCCTCTACGGAGTCGATTATCGCGGCTGCCTCGTAAACGCCCGATTCGATTGCGTCCGCAACGGTGATGGCGACGTTCTTTAGGAAATCATCCTTGAAAAGCGCCGAGGCGCGCCTTACGTCGTCGGTATAGAGGTTCGGGTGCCTGATAACCACCTTGAGTATCGTGGCTTCGACAAGGTTCGACGCCTTTTTCGAGCCCTTTTGCAGGGGCATCGAGACAACCCCTTTTTCCCTGTACGAATCCACGGCAGCATGCACGCCGCCAAGGTCAGCGCCAAGAAGCGACGAAACCTTAAAGGCGTAGTGCCCTCTCTCTGCCACGTTTGCTACCTTCGAGAGTACCGGCACTGCTTCATCCAAAAATGCGGCCTTGCCAGAGGCGCTGGTTATGTCGTACTTTTCCTTCAAAGTATCGAGAAAGAACTCGACTATCGGGATTGCCGAATCTATGGCAACCAAGAGCCCCTCTTTGCCCTTTCCTTTCACAAACTCGTCAGGGTCCTTAGCGTCTCCAAGACGAACGACCTTCACCGGCATCTCTTCTGTAAGCGAAAGCTCCATGGTCCTTAGTGCGGCCTTTTTCCCTGCCTCATCCGAGTCAAAAAGCGCGTACACTCCCGACACGTACTGCTTTAACTTTCTAAGGTGCTCGGCTGTTATGGCAGTGCCCATGGTCGCAACCGCGTTTACAAACCCTGCCTTGTGCATGGCGACAACGTCGAAGTAGCCTTCCACAACAACGGCAAAATCCTTATCCGACATCTCTTTTTTTGCCTTGTAAAACGCGTAGAGCGTCGAGCCCTTTCTAAAGACCCTCGACTCCGGCGAGTTAAGGTACTTTGGCTCCTGTCCGTCTATCGACCTGCCGCCAAAGGCAACGACTCTGCCGCTCGAGTCCGTTATAGGGAACATCACGCGTCCGCGAAAGCGGTCGTAAAAGCGGCTGTCCTTCTTGACTACGAGCCCGGCCGCTGCAGCCATATCAAGGTCTATTTTACGCTGCTTTAGAAAATTCACCAGCCCCTCCCACTCATCCGGGGCGTATCCTACGCGAAACTCATCTAGCGTCTTGTACGAATACCCTCTGCCGCCAAGATAGTCAACGGACTTTCCGGGCCTCTTAACCGCGCTCTCGGCAAAATACGCAAGAGCGGTTTTGTTGGCCTCCACGAGCCGCTCTATTTCCCTATCCTGTCCGCTTCTGTCGTCCTCTATCTTCACGCCGTACTTCGCGGCAAGGGCCTTGGCAGCCTCAGGGAAGCTCATGTTCTCGTGCTTCATGAGAAACGTTACAACGTTGCCGCCGGCCTGACACCCAAAGCAGTAGAACATCTTTCTGTCTTCGTTAACGGAAAAAGACGGCGTTTTCTCCGAATGGAACGGGCAAAGGCCTATGTGGTTATTGCCGCGCTTGGTAAGGCGCACGTACTCGCCGACCACCTCGACAATCGAGGCCCGCTCCCTTAGTTCGTCTATCTTTTCCCTCTGTATCATCTCTATATGCCCTATTCGAGTTTCGCTATGGTAACGGCTCCGGCAGAGCCTGCCGAGCCGCCCTCTTCATACCCCTTGACGCAGGGGTTTTCCTTAAGATACGCGCGAATCGCTTTTTTGAGCGCCCCTGTGCCGTGGCCGTGTATTATCTCTACACTCGAGTACCCCTGCATGTGCGCGGAATCGAGCACTGCCTCGATTTTCTTTAACGCCTCCTCGACACGCATCCCTATGACATTCACAGAGCCCTCGGCCCCGGTCGTAAACGGCACGGAATAGGAGGCCGCCCCTGCCGCAGCCTTTTGCCTGCCCTTACTCTCGGCGCGCCGAAGCTTTCTAAAATCGGTCTTGAAGGTGATATTGCCGTAACGCGCCTCAACTGTTTTCTTTCCCTCGTCGACCTTTAAGACCTCGCACGGCACGTCCACGCCCTCGACCATGACGGTATCGCCGACAACGGGGATAAAGTCCACGCGCTCGGAGCCAAGCGCCTTTGCCGCCTTCTTTGCCTCAGTCTCTATTTCGTCCATGGCAGCGGCCTTCGCTGCCCGGTCCTTTTTCGAGGCCTCGCTCCTTATCTTCTCGCTGACAATACGCTCTATTTCAGAGGTTACAGCGCTTACTATAGCTTCGACCTTTTTTCTCGCTTTTTCAAGAAGAATCTTTCTATCGTCTCTAAGGCGTGTAAGGGCCTTTTCCTTTTCATCCGCCGCCTTTTTAAGCCTTGCATTCTCAATTGCAAGGCGGTCTCTCTCCGCCGCCGCCTCCCTTACCATTTCTATGAACGCGCCCTCGTCTCCTTTAAGCTTTTTCCTCGCCCCCTCGATTATGCGCTTTGGTATGCCGTAGGTCTCAGCCACCTTCAGGCCAAGGCTTGCGCCCGGGATGCCGTAATGCAGTTCATACAAGGGCTTAAGGCTCGACTCGTCGAATGCAACCGATGCGTTCATAAAGGCAGCGTCCTTTTCAGCGTGCGCCTTAAGTAGGTTAAGGTGCGTTGTCACGACAGCAACCGCGCCTATGTCCCTTAACTCCTCTAAAATGGTCAGCGCAAGCACGCTTCCCTCGGCCGGATCCGTGCCAACCCCTATCTCGTCTATTAGCACAAGAGAGGACTTCTCGACCTTTGCCATTATCTCGCCCATACGCTTTAGATGCGCCGAAAATGTCGAGAGGTCTTTTGCAATGTCTTGTCTGTCTCCTATGTCAGCGTACACGGAGGTAAAAAGCGCTGCCTCGCTAGAAGACGCAGCAGGGATAGGGAGCGCGGCCCTTACCATCACCGAAAGAAGTCCGAGCGTCTTAAGAGCAACGGTCTTGCCACCGGTGTTGGCGCCCGATATGACGAGCACGTTCTTACCCTTATCTATGAGTATATCCACCGCAGTAACGGCCTTTGCCCCGGCCTTTTGCTTGAATACGAGCGCCGGGTGGCGCGCCTTAAGAAGCCTTACGCCGCCGCCCTCACTTACGGCCGGAATGGAGCCGTCGATATAGTCCTTGAAAACCGCCTTTGCCTGGAGAAGGTCTATCACCGCTGCAATGTCTAAGTCAGCTGCAAGCGAAGCGGCGAACTCCATTGCAAAGGAGGTAAGCGCCTTTAATATCGCTATCTCCTCTATGCGCTCCTGCTTTTTTAGTATCGCAACCTTGTTATTGGCCTCGACAACGCGCATTGGCTCGATAAAATACGTCTGTCCGGATGCGCTCTGCCCATGCACCACACCCTCGAACTGCGTGTGCCAGGCCGCCCTTACGCAGAGGACAAAGCGGTCCTCCCTTATAGTGATGATGTCGTCCATCAGGCGTTCGAGAACGGATTTGTCCCTGACCATGGACTCGAGCGAGGCCCTTGCGTTCTCCATAACTGCCTTTAAGGATCTACGAATGGATAAAAGTGCGGACGATGCGTCGTCTTTTATAACGCCTGCGTCGTCAAAGACCGACGTTATCTCGGATACAAGCGCCGACTGATCCGAGAGGGCTTCCAGCATGCCGGTTATCTTCGGGCACGTCTTTCTGACATCCGTGTCCGCCGATGCCTTAAGTGCAAGAAGCGCGGCTGCAGAGCGCTTTATGGCGAGGAACTCGGGTGGTTCGAGAAACGACTCTCCCACGCGGCATCTTACGAAATACGGCCGCACATCCTCTACGGAAGAAAGCTCCATGCGGCCTCTAAGTGAGATAAAGGCCTCCATCTCGCGAAGCACGGCGTAGCCGTCCTCCACTTCCTCCTTTGACTTATCGGGGGTAAGGGCCCTGGCATTCTTAGCGCCCATGGGTGTGGACGCAAAGCTTGCGAGTTTTTCGAGTACCGCACTGTACTCGAGAGCATCTAAGGTAATCTGGTCCACGGCGTAAGGTTACGGGGTTTGCAGGCCGCACGAAATGTAGGGCCCATGAAATATTACACTGCCTGTTCTGCTACTTTCTCCTGCTTACTCTTCTAAACCCGGAGCATGCTATGACATCCACCCCTTCGAGTATGTCGTCGAAGAGGAGATTTAGCCCGAGGTTGTCGCTGGATATGTGCCCGGCGATTACGACGTTTACGTGGTGCTTTTGCGCCTCTTTCCTGTGGTCCTCGCCGATATGCATGCCGACTATCGTGCCTACCCCTGCTGTCGAGAGCCCTTCGTAGACCATCTTGCTGCCGCCTGTGCCGCCGGTCATGTCCACGAAAATTTTACCTGCCCTTCTCGAATCCGAGCCGACTACGACGCGCGGCCCGACTGTTTCGCTAAGCGCAAGCTTGTACTCATCCATGCCGTCTATTGCCTCTATGACATCAGAGACAAGGCGCGGCGCCTTTAAATCGAACATGTCTTGCAGATAGGTCTGCACTGCGTTGTCGGACGGCGTATGAATGCTCATAAGCGGAACGTCAAGAAGCCTTGCCGCGTCGACTGCTCGCATGTGATTTGCGGGAAGGAGCCTTCGCTCGACTTCCTTTATGCGCTCATCCATCACGTCCTCGGCAACGTGTATAGGAAGCCCCTGCTTAAAGAGTATGGCGCTTTGCATGCCCATGACATCGTAGAGCGCTGCCATGGCCCGGCCTTCGGGATGGTGCGTGATCACAAGGTCTATTGCCTCGCCCTTTTCCCTTAGCCTGTCTGCAAGCACTATCTCGCCGACCTCTATATCTATGCCAACAAGAACGCGCTTTACCTCCTTATCCGGGCTGCCGTGGAGGATGCGCGTATCGGCATACGGGTTTACGAGGCTTTCCTTATCAAAGCGCGCCTTTTTCTTCTCGCTTAGGCCGTCGTATTCCTTTTTAGCGGCCTTAAGCTGCTCCTCTACCTCGGCCTTACCCCTTGGGTCGAGCTCTATGCCCCTCTTATACGCCCTCTCGTATATCTCGCGTATCTTCATAGGTATCCTCTCAGGCTCCAAGAACTTTTTTAACGAGCTCCTGCACGAGCTTTCCGTCGGCAGCGCCCTTTAGCTTCGCCATCACGGGCTTCATGAGCTTGCCCATGTCTGCCGGCCCCTTTGCCCCTACCTCTTCAACTGTCTTTCTTATTATGGCCTCGACCTCGGCCTCCGGAAGCTGCTTTGGAAGATACGCCTCCAAAACTTTCAGCTCCGCCTCTTCCTTCTCTGCAAGCTCGGTCCTGCCGCCTGCCTTAAACTGCTCGATAGATTCCTTTCTCTGCTTACAAAGGGTCTTTGTAACCGACTGTACGTCTTCATCGGTAAAGGGCTTGCCTCTTTTTTCGATTTCAGCGTACTTAACGGCCGATATGAGCATCCGAAGGGCCGAGACCTTTGCCTTGTCCCCTGCCTTCATAGCCGCGGTCATGTCGTTCTTTACGTTATCGATAAGCGCCATGATATCGTCTCCTCTTTATGCTCTTTAAAATATTTAGCGGCGTGTCCGCGCCGCAGTCAAACACCCTGGCGCGAAGACGCCGCAAGAAAAAACGCGTGTTCCGGCAGCCCTTAGGTGCCTTTCTTGAGTTCTACCAAGACGAGCTTTACAACGGCCTTGAGTGTCTCGAAAACGCCCTCTCCCGTTGCCGCCGCGGCCTCGAAGTCCGGCACTCCGGTGGGGTTAAGCACCCTCTTCATCTCGTCAAGCGGAGCGACATTTGGCATGTCGCGCTTATTGTACTGTATGACGTAGGGTATCTTGTCTATCGAGTAACCGTGCTCCTCGAGGTTGCTCTTCATGTTATCCAAGCTCTCGATGTTGGCGTCCATTCTCTCGACCTGGGAATCGGCGACGAAGATTATTCCGTCAACGCCCTTTAATATAAGCTTTCTCGATGCGTCGTAGAATATCTGTCCGGGGACGGTGTAGAGGTGGAAGCGCGTCTTGAAGCCCTTGATCTCTCCAAGGGCGAGCGGAAGAAAGTCGAAGAAAAGCGTTCTCTCTGTCTCGGTAGCAAGAGATATCATCTTGCCCTTCGAATCGGGCCTGGTCTTGGTGTATATGAAATTCAGGTTTGTGGTCTTTCCGCAAAGACCCGGGCCGTAGTAGACTATCTTACAGTTAATCTCTCTTGCGGAATAGTTTATAAATGACATGACTCACCGTTTGCGCGCCGTTGTATTGTGCGATCAGGAAAACGTGCCCGGAGAGCGTCTATCCGAACAGGTTTTCGATGTCGTCGTCGGAAATCTCTTCGAGGAGCTGTTCTTTCGAGGTGGCCGACTCCATCCTTTTGACAATCTTGCCGATTACGTTGCTCATTTCCTCGCCGGCCTTCTTGACACGAAGCCTCACGAGCCCGAGCGATGAGCGTCCGTCGAAGATAACGACGAGTATAACCCTCTGAGCTACTATGGAAATATGAATATTGTCCTTCTCCCCCTCGTGAAAGAGGATGGAGAATTCCTTTTCGCCTATAAGCTTGGCAAGCCCGCCCGTAGCCGCGATGTTTCCGGCAGTGAGCGAGGCAAGCGACGTGGCGTCTATATGATGGGTCTCGCCGCTCGAGGCAATAAGCTGTCCGTCCTTGTCAACGACGAACACGCACTTGGCGTTGGCTTCCTTAAGAAGCTTGTCTATTGTCGCGCCAACTTCCTTTAATTCTTCCTCGAACATTACTAGCGAGGTATGAGCCATAGAACTCCTCCCGGTATTAACCGAACACCCAAGAAAGTATACAAAATTACAATGCTAAGTGAAAGAGAAAAATGCACGTTGCCCCGTAATAGGGGACAAAAACGTCAGAATATGCGTTTTCCGTCGTTTTCGAGTAGCCTCTCCCACTCATAATCGACCTTCTTCTGGAACGCTTCTATTATAGCGTCTGCGCCCTTTAAGTGCTTAAAGCGGCCCTGGAGCTCTATCCACTCCCTGACAGGCCTCTTCTCCTTGGGCTTGTAATTTATCTTCAGCACGCCTTCCTCGACCTCGTAGAGGGGCCAGAAGCAGGTGTCTGTTGCGAGCTTTGCAAGCTGCATGCCCTGCTCGGGCTTGGTGTACCAGCCAAGCGGACACGGCGAAAGCACATTTAAAAATGTCGGGCCCTTGGTCTTGAAGGCCTTCTCGCCCTTTTTCTCAAGGTCTTTCCAGTTATGGGGAGAGGTCTGCGCTGCATATGGAATATTATGCGCAACCACTATCCTGGTTAAATCTTTTCTCCACTCCTGTTTGCCCGGTACCACGTCGCCCGCGGGGCTAGTCGTTGTAGCGGAGCCAAGCGGAGTAGCGCTCGAACGCTGGATGCCGGTATTCATGTACGCGCCGTTATCGTAGCAGACGTAAACTATGTCGTGCCCCCTCTCAAGCGCTCCGGAAAGGGCCTGGAACCCGATATCATAGGTGCCGCCGTCTCCGCCAAAGGCCACGAACTTTACGTCCTTATCGGCAGGGATCCTGCCCTTTTTCTTTAGCCCTTTGAAAGCACTCTCTATGCCGCTTATCGTTGCCGCGGCGTTCTCGAATGCAGAGTGTATCCACGGAATACGCCACGAGGAATACGGGTATATGGTGGTGCCGACCTCGAGGCATCCTGTCGCCGTGGTTGCCACAACCGGGCCCCCGGCGCTTCTTAAGAGCAGCCTTACTATCGGGGGTATGCCGCACCCCGTGCAGAGGCGGTGGCCTCCTGTAAAGAGTTCCTGTTTCGACGCTAATTCCTTTAAGGTAGCCATCTCGTAAACCTCTTATCTAAAGGTAACGGGTAAGCTCTTCGGCCTTGCCCGTTTCCATGAGTTTATAGAGTTCGGCGAACACCGCTTCGGCGTTCTCCACCGTGTAGTCCCTTCCGCCAAGACCGTAAATCCTGCCCATTATCTTCGGTCTCTTTTCAAGGTCGTATAGAGCCGACCTTATCTCGTTAAATAACGGCCCGCCAAAACCGGAGAAACTATCTGCCCTGTCCATCACGCAAACTGCCTTCACGTTCTTTAGCGCAGCCGCCATCTCCGCGTGCGGGAACGGCCTAAAGAGCCTTGGCCTTAGGAGCCCGACCTTTTTGCCTTCTTTCCTGAGCTTATCTATTGCCACCTTTGTCGTGCCTGCGGCGGAGTTTAGTATTACTATCGCCACATCCGCGTCGTCGAGCTTATATGTTTCCATAAGCCCGTACTCACGGCCAAAACGCTTGCCAAATGCCTTTCCTACCTCGGCTACGACGTCCTTTGAGGCAGCTATCACATTTGACTGTACGTGCTTGATGTCCATATACGAATCCGGAAGCGTCATCGCGCCCATTGTTATCGGATGGTCTGTATCGAGAAGCGACTGCTTGGGGCTGTACACGCCAAGAAAGTCCTTTACGTCCTTATCTTCCAAAGGCTCCATGACGCCGATTGCGTGGCTCGTGATAAAACCGTCCATGCAAACCATTACAGGTAGTAGCACCCTCTCGTCCTCGGCTATCTTTACTGCCTGAAAGAGGTTATCGTAGGCCTCCTGCACGGTCTCGGAATAGAGCTGTATCCAGCCGGAATCCCTTGCGCCCATGGAATCCGAATGGTCACAATGTATATTGATAGGGGCGGAAAGCGCCCTGTTCACAACGGTCATTACAATCGGAAGCCTCATACCAGAGGCTATATAGAGGACCTCCCACATAAGGGCCAGTCCCTGCGAGCTTGTAGCTGTCATTACCCTTGCGCCTGCCGCAGATGCTCCGACACACGCGCTCATCGCGGAGTGCTCGCTCTCGACAGTTACGAACTCGGTAGTGACCTTACCGTCTGCCACGTAGCCTGAAAACTCCTCGACGACTCCGGTAGACGGGGTAATCGGGTACGCCGGGCACACATCCGGGTCTATCTGCCTCATGGCATAGGCTATGGCCGAGTTACCGGTAAGCCCTATTTTTTTAGAGGCCTTCGCGCTCTGTGCCATCAGTCCTTATCCTCCTCTACCATCTTTATCGCCTTGACCTTGTCCGGGCACTCGACCGCGCATATGCCGCAGCCCTTGCAGTGCTCCATGTCAAAGCCCACCATCTTGCCGTTCTCGACTATTATGGCCGAGTCCGGGCACATTACCCAGCATATCAGGCAACTCGTGCACTTATCCTTATCGAGAACCGGCTTTAGTTTTCTCCAGCCTCCGGTTTCGTAGTTATCTGCGCTTCCGGCCTCAAAAACTATTCCGGCGTGCGGGACCTTCTTTTTTCCTTCTTCGTTCTTTTTCGCTGCCATGGCGTTTGATTACTCCCCCTTTACCTCGTCGTAGCCGCGTTTCATGGCAGCGACGTTGCCGTCTATTACCTTCTGGCTGTACTTCTTGCCGTAGTTTTCCTTGAAATTGTTGATTAGCGAATCTATGTTTATTATCCCGGTTGCCTTTGCAAGCGCGCCAAGCGCCGGGGTGTTTGGCATGTGGCGGCCTATGGTCTCCTCCGATATCTTGGAGGCATCCACCGTAAAGACCTTTGCAAACCCCTTGTCGAGCTTCAGGGCCGTACGCATCTCGGAAGCGGACTTCGGAGTGTTAACAATGAACACGGCGTCCTTGTCGGTTCCGTCCGTTACAGAGCCCGAGCCCTCCATGCCGCCGGTAAGCTGCATGCCGATAAGTGTCGGGTCCACTATAAGAACGACGTTGGGGTTCTTTACCTGGCACTGCACCCTTATCTCTTCTACCGATATCCTGTCAAAGGCCCTTACCGGAGCGCCCATTCTCTCCGGGCCGAATTCCGGAAATGCCTGCACGTATTTGCCTTCCATAAGCGCGGCCTCGGCCAGAAGCTTCGCGGCAGTGACCACACCCTGCTGCGCTCTGCCGTGCCAGCGCAGTTCAATATTATCCTTTACGCTTGCCATGTCTTTTTGTGCGCCTTTCTTACGGTATTATTCCCCGGAAAGGGAAGACAGAAAGAATAACAGGTTTGATTAAAAGTGTCAATTACTCTGTTTCTTTTGTCAAACAATCCGGACACTTACGCTTCCTTCCTGCCCTCCATGGCCCGCCCAAGAGTCGTCGGATCCATGTACTCGACAAACCCGCCTGCCGGGATTCCGGATGCTATTCGCGTAAGCCTTACGCCAAAGTCCTTTAGCGCCCGCTTTATGTAGAGCGCCGTTGCCTCGCCTTCCGAGTCAAACCCGGTTGCGAGAATTATCTCGGTAACCTTACTCCTCGAAGCCCTCGCGATAAGCTCGTTTACCTTTATCTCTTCGGGGCCTATGCCCTTTAGCGGCGCAAGCAGGCCGTGCAGAACATGGTACGCGCCTTTATACGAGCCGCTGTTTTCGAGCGCAACGAGGTCTTTATAATCGCCTACAACGCAGATAATGCCTTTATCCCTTGATACATCAGAACATATGGCGCAAGGATCTGACTCGGAAAAGGTCATGCACTCGGAACAAAGCCTTACGTTGTCCTTGACGCTAAGCACACTTTTCGAGAGCTCTTCGGCAACGTCGCGCCTCGAGTTAAGTATATAGAGCGCGAGCCTCGATGCCGTCTTCTCGCCTATGCCCGGAAGCCCGGAAAGGGCCTTCACAAGCCTTGCTATGGGTTCGACGTACTTCAAAAATATCCGTCTCTCTAAAACATACCGGGGATATTCAAGCCAAGCCCCTTTGTTACCTTGCCCATCTCTTCCGAGGCCATTTCCTGGGCCCGCTTATAGCCCTCGTTAACTGCGGCAATGATGAGGTCCTCTAACATCTCGACATCCTCGGGGTTAACAACGGTTTTATCCACCTTCAAAGACACGAGCCTTAAGTCCCCGCTCACCTTTGCCGTGACCATGCCGCCCCCTGACTGCGCCTCCACGGTCTTTTGGCCGAGCCCCTGCTGCACCTCGGCCAGCTTCTCCTGCATCTTTTGCGCCTGCTTCATCAAATTTCCGAGATTCTTAGACATCGCCCCTCCTGCGTTCATCGATTATCCTGCCGCCAAAGGTCTTTAGCGCCGCCTTAACGAGCGCATCCTCGGGAGCAGGCTTTACTGCGGCGTCCTCGGCCGCGCCTGACTTTAAAACCTTGAAAGAGACCTTGCCGCCAAAATAAGAACGCGCGGTCTCGTTTAAAAGAGCATCCCTTACGATTATCATCCCATACCCGGCGCCGTCTACCGCGAACTCGACATCAATGCCGTTAAAACTCGAGCTTCCCTGCCTAAGCGCCTTTGCAAGACGCTCATCCTTTTTCTCTATAAGCTTTAAAAACCCGTCTACCGTTTTTTCTTCGTCGTAAGATTCTTTGCGATCCTCACCGTCATTAGAGGCAGCCGCCGGGGATTCGGGCTTTGGCAAGGGAGCTTCCCCGGCTGCCGTAACCTTTTTCAAAGGCTCCGTCCTAGCGCCGCTATCTTCGCTCACCGGCCTTGAAAAACTATTTTTTTTTACCTCGGCCTTTGCCGCCACATCCGCGCCAACACCTTTCACAGCGCCAACAGGCCCGCGCGGCGACGTAGAGCCCTTCTCCAATGCCTCAAACCTCGATATAAGCTCTGAAACAGGGCGAAGCCCCTCGACCGAACACGCGCCTATAAGCGACATCTCCAGAGAAAACCTCGGAGTAGAAGACCTGACAACGCCCTCGTACCCTTTCGAAATAACGGCAAAAAGAAGCTGCAGCCTCTCTTCGTCAGCCTCGGAGGCCATCTTCTTGAGCCTTTCCGCCTCAATCTCGGGCAAATCGAGGGAGGAAGAATCGCCAAGCACCTTTATTACCGTAAGGTCGCGAACAAGCTCTATCAAATCCGACGCGGCCTTTTTTAAATCATACCCAAAGTCGTGTATCCGTTCAACTATTGTAAGGCACGTCTTAGCGTCCCTGGCGATTACTGCCGTGGCAAGGTCGCATATGACTGAACGGTCCATCAGGCCAAGCGCCGATGAGACCTCGACGCTTCCTATCTTCGTTCCCGAAAACGCCACTACCTGCTCAAGTATGCTTTGCGAATCCCTCACACTTCCCTCGCCCTCCCTGATTATCATGTAGAGGGCCTCTTCGTCTATCTCGATATTTTCCTTCTTCGCTATAACGGAAAGATGCGCATGTATCTTCTTTAGCGGCACCCTCCTGAAATCGAACCTCTGGCACCTGGACTGTATGGTAAGCGGAATATCGTGGGGCTCGGTCGTTGCGAATATGAATACAACGTGGGGCGGCGGCTCTTCGAGGGTCTTTAAGAGCGCGTTAAAGGCCGAGTCCGAAAGCATGTGGACTTCGTCGATTATATATATCTTATACTTGCCGGCGGTCGGGGCGTACTTAACGCTCTCCCTTAACTCCCGTATGTTGTCAACGCCTGTGTTCGATGCGCCGTCTATCTCGAGAACGTCTACCGACGAAGAAGTGCTAACGCCCTTGCACATCTCGCATGTGCCGCAAGGCTCAACAGTCGGCCCCTTTTCGCACTGAAGGCACTTTGCGAGAATCCTCGCAACAGTAGTCTTCCCCACCCCCCTTGGCCCGGAGAAAATATAGGCGTGCCCGACCCTGCCGCTCTTTACGGCATTGGAAAGGGTCCTCACTACGTGCTCCTGCCCGACTACCTCGGAGAACGCCGAAGGACGCCACTTTCTGGATATGACCTGGTATGACATAAAGAAGAGAGCCTCTTATAAAAGGGTGAAAAGCTTTTAGTCCTTGCCCGCGCTGCCGGCAACCAGGCACCCCCGCGGCACATGATTGGGAATGCGTACCGTTGCTTCCTTCCGGACCTGGCGGGGTTGGCAAATAATCATTGCGCGGGACCCGGCTGCCGGCACCACAGGCAAAAACCACCTCAATAAACCGATAACGACAGAGGATACTGGTGGAACTTTCTGTAGAAAGTTCCACCAGACCCCCTCAAAGACTTTTGACTGCCTGGGTCTGTGCGGCCCCATGTGAGGCCGCACAGACCCAAGTAAAAAGTTTTTGGAGAGAGTTTGAGAGAACCTTTTTACAAAAAGGTTCTCTCAATATTCTCGGTTATTACCGGTCTATCGAGGCGTTTTAAAATCTGGCGGAGAGAGAGGGATTCGAACCCTCGGTACACGATGAATGTACACACGATTTCCAGTCGTGCTCCTTCGACCACTCGGACATCTCTCCATGCGTCTACGCCTTTAAAATACATATGGCCGCGGCCCTGACGTAGCCTGATGCGCCGCAGCCAATCTCTTTATGGCGGAGAGGGGGGGATTCGAACCCCCGGTTCCGGTTTTAGCCAGAACAACTGTTTTCGAGACAGCCCCCTTCAACCGCTCGGGCACCTCTCCTTATTGAAACGGCCTAAGCTTGCCGTTTGGCAGTCCTGGCCTTTGCCAAAAATTTCGCCGCAACCGCCCTTTTTACCTGGGCTGCGCCGTGGGTTTTGCCTTCGGCGCAACGAGTTCGACTTCGAACTTATCCGAGGCAAAAGTATTAAAGCCGCTGAACGCGTCCACGTTGAATATCCAGCCTTCGGCCTCTACTTGGCCGCCTTTTACCAGCGAAATATGTACCGCCGTATTATTGGCGTCATTTGACTTGGTGCCTATATAATCGCTATAACTTGTCCAGTCAGGTGCAAAGGCATTGACCTTTAACGTATAGCCGCCGGAAAGGTTTGCCGAGCCGCCTATTTTCACCTTCAAAGTGGCCTTCTTCTTCGCAGTCTTGTCGGTCACGGCGAGCTCGACCTGCTTCCACTTGGCCGCTACTTCCGGGCCTATTTTCACAGGCTTTGCCGTCTTTATGCCGGAATGCGTCTGGGGTGCGCCTGCTGCTCCGGAGCCCGGGGCCGGATGGCCTTCTGGAAGCGCCTGTCCTGGGGCCGCTGTCTGGGCCGGGGGCTGCTGCGCTTCTTCCTTTTTCCCGCATGACGCGCTAAATACCGCCACGGCGAATATCGCCGCTACGAATACGAATATTTTCTTCAACTGCTTCAGCTTCATTTTTATGTTCCCTCCTGTTTGTTAGCCGTTTTTTGACGCCTCACGGCATTTTTAAATATACCATTCTGTGCCGTTTTTTTCAAAGACAAACCCGCGGCGCTATTTGCCCTTCCTCATCTTAACGGCGCCGAGTATCAGATTGGCTATTACGGAGACGAAATATATTTCGTCTTCCTTGAACTCCCTTAAAACCACGGTCTGGGCGTTAAGCACGCCAAAGGGCTCGCCCGATAGAAATATCGGATACGAGTACATGGTCTTTATCCTGTACTGCTCTTCCTTGGTCTCGGGAAAATACTTATACCTCGAATCTTTCGTAACGTCCGGGATAAGAAGTGGTTTACCTTCCTTAACCGCCGAGCCTGTTATGCCCTCGCCTATTTTCAACTTCGCCTTTCCTATGCCGTTTTGCGACAGTCCGTATGTGCCCCTCATCACGAGCTGCTCGCCGTCCCAGAGGTATATCGAGCAGATGTCGACGCCGAGCCTCTTTGCTGTTTTTTCCGCAACGCCCCTTAGCACCTCGTCGAGATCATAATCCGAGGACGCGAGCATGCTTATCTCTTCAAGAGAGATAATCTCCATGCGTTCTCTATCGGCCCTCTGGCTCTCGAAGTAAAACTCTCCGGAATGGTCGAATTTGAGTCCATGCAGGCTCTGATCGGAGTAATGCGGGTTTATGGCCCTGCTCTTCGAAGGGGCCGGGCGGTATTCCGAGAAGCCGCACGAGCACAAGAACTTGACCTTGTTGTCGTTTACGCGGCTTGATTTCATCTTATTGCCGCATTTTCTGCATCTTATGAGGGATTCCATGGGCCTCACACAGCGCGGCAAAACCGCCGCGCGTTTTTATAATATGCAAGCGCACCGAATGCGCCGCTTACTCGTTCTTTATCGCGTTACTCTTCGTATCTTCGGCGCTGCCGCTATTTTTTGGCGCTGCCGTAGCGCCTGATGCCTCTGGCGCAGCCGGTGCGACCGCCGGCGGCGTCTGTGCTGCTGCAGGCGCGGCCACGGTCTTCTTCTTTACCTCTAGCTCTGTTCTTACGACATCGCCGCCAGATACCTTTACCTTTACAACACGGCCGGAAGCGCCGCTAAGTCCTATGCTCTTGCCATCAAGCATTAGTTCGAGGTTACCGGCATTGCCTACTGTCAGCAGATAGGAGGCGGCCTGGTCAAGCGTCTTTCTCTCTCCGGAGCGAAGCGTCATTTCCCTTGGCTCCCTGCCATCGGCCTCCACCTTGACCCAGACATCTGCCTTTGCAACGAGTTCAAGAATATGAGCGCCTGCAACCGTCTTTTGTGCCACAACCTTGGTCTGCGGCTCGGCCTCTTTTACGGCCTTATCGGCCGCTTCTCCAATTGGCAGCGCCGCTACGGTATCGTCTTTTTTAGGTTCAAGCGCCGTTTTTGATTCGATTGCCTTATCGCCGGTAGAGAGCATCGCGTATGCCGCTATACCTATGAAGACCGCAAGTATGGAAATCGAAATAACCAGCGTCCTGTCAACTGCAAAACCCGTCCTGCCCTGCTTTTCCGGCTGCGGCAAAGCGCCGATCACCTTCTCCTGGCGCACCTCGGTCTCTTTTACGGCCTTTGCGTCCTCGCGCTCGCGGACATCCCTTAAATACACCTCGTAGCGAAGCACCGCATCGGCCTCATCGAGCCCCAGATGACGGCAATACGATTTTATAAAGCCCTTCACATACGTCGAGTGGGGGAGGTTTGCGTAATCATCCTCCTCAAGGGCCTTTATCTTCTTTCTCGAAAGCTTTAGCGCGGCACAAACGTCGTCGAACGCCACGCCCCTTAACTCTCTCTCCCTTTTCAGGTACTCGCCTGGTCTTTCCATGTAACCAAAGCCTCTATCTCTACTTTATCATGCCAAGATAATCTTTTGCCGCCCTGGCCCTGTCGCCATCGGGTTCGAGTTCAACGACCTTCTTGAATGCCGCTGCAGCCTCGGCCTTCTTCTTTAGCCTGAGATACACCTGCCCCATCCTGTAATGCGCGTCCACGAACCGTTCGTCGAACTTTACCGCCTTTTCATAGCTCTTTACAGCCTCGTCGTCCTTGCCGAGTTTCTCATACACCATGGCCGTGTTATAGTAAGGCAGAGCGTAGTCTTTCCTTATCTCAATGGCCTTGCCAAGGTTTATAAGGGCTTTATCATAAGCCCCTTTGTTATAATACGCCCAACCCATATTGCTATACGCCAACTCCGGTGATGTATAAAAAACGTTCTTTGCCGCAATGTCATAATGATATATAGCCGTATCCCATTCCTTAAGCTCCATGTACACAGCACCGATGTTGACATGTGTCGTGGCGCTTTCTGGGTTTTTCTTTATAATCACGCTGAATTCCCTTATTGCCTCCGGATAAAGCTTCTTTGCCAGATAAGTAAGCCCTAGTATCTGCCTGCAGCCGTCGTTTTCGGGATTAACCTCGACCGCCCTTACGAACTCCGACAGTGCCTTGGCATACTCGCCCTTGGCAAAATAAAACTCTCCGGCCTTGCACCTTAGGCTGCTCTCCTCTCTGTCCTTTGACGAAATATACTTCGGCATACAGGACGTAAGCGCAAGGGCAATGACCACGAGCATGGAAAAACCGCGTAACTTCATAATGTTATACTGTATCACAATTCCTCGAAATGGGTCAATGCCTTAAAAGCGCCGTAGCGCTTATTTATCTCGTCCTCGGTAAGAGAGGCAAGACGCTTCAGGCTAAATGCCTCGACATTAAAAGAGGCCATGGCGCTCCCGAACACTATCGCCCGGCGAAGCCCCTTCTCACTTAAATCCTTTGACTTTGCAAGATACCCGACGAGCCCTCCGGCAAAGCTGTCGCCAGCGCCGGTTGGGTCGAATATGTCTTCTAACGGGTATGCGGGGGCCGAGAATATGCCGTTACTACTAAACATCAACGCGCCGTACTCACCGCGCTTTACAATCAGGGTCTTTGGCCCAAGCGCAAGTATTGCCTTCGCGGCCTTCACGAGGTTTGGCGTCTTGGCAAGTTCCCTTGCCTCGGCCTCGTTTATAACAAGCATCTCGACCTTGGAGAGAAGGCGCCTTAGCTCATGGGGCTTGCCCTCTATCCAGAAGTTCATCGTATCGCAAGCTATGAGCCTGGGTTTCTTTACCTTGCTTAACACCTCTTCCTGGATTACCGGATCGATATTGCCAAGAAACAGGAACTCCGCGTCGCCGTACTCCTTGGGTATCTCGGGCTTGAAGGAACTAAATACGTTTAGCTGGGTATCGAGCGTGTGCGCGACGTTTAAGTCGTACTCGTATTTGCCCTTCCACCTGAAAGTCTTTCCGCCGGCAACCTTCCTTATGCCGCGCGTATCAACGCCCCTGTCCTTAAAGACCTTCTCGTGCTCGGGCTTAAAATCGTCGCCAACTACCGCCACCACGCCGACCTTTGCGAAATAGCTTGCTGAAGCGGAAAAATACGTCACCGAGCCGCCAAGCACCTCGTTTGCCTTTCCAAACGGCGTCTCGACGGAATCGAACGCAACTGAACCTACGGCAATAATGTCCATTTCTACAATACCCCTCCTTTTACGAAATGCCGCTTTTTAGAGATACTTCCCGAGTATTATGTCGAGGTCTTTCTTCGTCTTCTCGGGTATGGCCTTTTTATCGGTAACGGTTGCGAACTTCATGGCAGAGGCGCACTTGCAGTTTCTCGGATGCGCAATGCCCTTTGCCGCATGCCCTATTATGGCCTTTGCCGTTGAGACGTTTTTCCGTATGGTCTCGAGTATCATGTCAACGGTAACGCTCTCCTCTGTCTCGTGCCAGCAGTCGTAGTCGGTAGAGAGGGCAATCGTTGCGTAGCATATCTCTGCCTCTCTTGCGAGCTTTGCCTCAGGGATGTTGGTCATGCCGATTACGTCAACGCCCCACTTCCTGTAGGTCTTACTCTCGGCCTTTGTCGAGAACTGCGGGCCCTCGATGCAGATGTAGGTGCCGCCCTTGTGGACCGTTGCGCCCGCCTTCTTCGAGGCATCATACAAAACGGAACTTAAATTACCGCAAACCGGCTCCGCGAATTCCACATGTCCAACGATTCCCGAGCCGAAAAACGAGCTTACGCGCTTACTTGTCCTGTCAAAGAACTGGTCGACTATGACTATGTGCCCGGGCGCGATTTCCTCTTTCATGCTTCCGACTGCGGAAACAGAGATTAGCCACTCAACCCCTAGCTTCTTCATGCCGTAGATGTTTGCGCGGTAGTTTATCTCGCTTGGCGTCAACCTGTGACCACGGCCGTGACGGGGCAGGAACACAAGCTTTGCGTCCCCGAGCCTTCCGGTTATGTACTCGTCCGAAGGATCGCCAAAGGGTGTCGATACTTTTACGTTTTTTACCTCACTTAGCCCTTCCATTTCATAAAGGCCGCTGCCGCCAATTACGCCTATCACTCTCTCGCTCATCGCAAAGAACTCCCTTGATTGTTATATAACTGCTTCAAAAACAAGCATATTTTTTACCATTAAAAGAGTGCTACGGTCAAGGTATTTATGCCTCCTGCCCTGCGGTCATGGCCCCAAAAATACTTTCGTCCTCTAAAAATCATTTTAATATTGCAGTTCCATTAATAATAGGCTAAACTAATCAGGACCAACTTGGTCCCAAAATGGAGGTTGCCATGCCGCTTATCGAATGGAGCGACACTTACAGCGTAAAAAATCCAAGCATCGATACCCAGCACAAAAAACTTATTGGCATAATAAACGAACTTCACGACGCAATTGGCGAGGGAAAGGGTAGAGACATTGTCGGCAAAGTCATCTCGGAGCTTGTAAAGTACACAAAAACCCACTTCTCTGATGAAGAAAAACTTATGGCCGAGAAGAAGTACCCCTGGCTAGATGAGCATAAAAAGTTCCACCAGGACTTAACCGGCCAGGTCGTAAACTTCGAGCGCGAGTTCAAAGACGGCAAGGTAGCGCTAAGCCACGAAGTACGAAAGTTCCTAAGAGGCTGGATACTCGAACACATAATGAAGGAAGACACCAAGTACATCCCACACCTTGGCGCGTAAGCATAGCGCGTGCCAGGCAAAAATCCAGCAAAACAAAGACCGGCGCAGGGCCCTGCGCCGGTCTTCCACTTCCAACCGTCCGTTAGCAAATATACGCGGCCTTATATCAAAAGGTCGTCTGAAAGCTTCGATAAAAGGAAGTTCTCGATAAAGCCCCTGAGACAGTACTGCGTCTTTCTGTCCATGCCGCTAAAGAGCACGCCCATGCCCGGCTCCTCGAGCATATCGGGGTTACTCTTGGCAACGTATATGACCTCGCCTGCGACCTCAAGTGGCTTATTTGCCGGGATGTCGAGGGCAAGCTTCATCTTTGTGCCGCGCGCCATGGGGTCGAGGCTGTGTATGAACACGCCGTACTCGGATAGAGAGGTTGCAAACATCACCTGGCTTCCTTCCGTTGAATCAACGCGCGTTCTTATTAGGGCGCGAAGCCTTGGCACCCTTCTCGGTGTTGCCTCGATGAGCCTTTGAACAATTGCAAATATATCGGTAACCGCAACGGGCCATGTAAACATGGCATTTGCGCCGTTTAAAAGCGTACGGTTAAGCGCATTTGAATCATTTTTTTCGCCGTAGGTTATGACCTTCAGCTTGCCGGGCCCGGATATGCTTCTTATGCTTGCAAGACAGCCCCCCGGCGCATCCCACGGGAAACCCGCATAAAGAAGCACGGCCTCTGGCGCTATGCCGTTAAAGAGCCTATAAAAAGTATCTTTATCGCCGGAGGCAAAAACATTATACCCAAACCTCCTCATCATGTGTGCGAGCCTTATTGCGCGGCTCTCGTCGTTATCTGCAATGAGCACTGTTTTGGGAAGCCAGCCTTGCATGGGTTCGTCCGCTCCTTTATTATACGGCCATATCGTCGGATATCTCGACCGACAACAGGCTCTCCACAAAAGCCCTTATCACCTGCCCAAATGCTGCGTCAAGGTTCAAGAATTTTATGCCCATCCCGGGCTCGGTATGGTGCGCCGGGTCATGAGCCGAAATCCTAACCACCTCGCCGTCGACCTCAAGCGGTCTTGATGTCGGAAGGTCAAGAAGCATTCTTACCTTTGTGCCGACCGGAAGCGGCGTTATGGAGCGTATGAACACGCCTGTTTCCGAAAGAGATGTTGCAACAAAGTTCTTTTTCTCGCTGCCAACAAGAAGTATGGCCTTGTATATGGCCCTTATTCGCGGGGACTGACGCTTTCCCGCGCCAAGCAGGTGCTCGAAAACAGAAAAAAGCGCCGCAGCGGTGTTTGGCCAGACCATGCAGGCATTGGCGCCTTCGTTTATCGTGGCATCGAGCTTAGCGTGGTCTTCCTCAGTAGACACCATTATGACATTAGCTCCGGCAAGCGATGCAGTAGATCGTATCTTTTGCAAAACAGAGGTCTTTGAATCAAAGGCCGGCATTCTAAGCCCAAGCACTATGGCATGCGCCGTTATACCGCCCGATAACTTCAAAAGTTCGGCCCCGCTTGAGGCAATAAACACGTTATAGCCGAACTTCCTTATTATTACCATCAGTCTTCTATAGCGTTCCTCGTCATTGTCTACTATAATTACGTTCTTGGGCGCGTTTACCATGCCGCTACTGTCTCCGGTTGTGGGGAAATATAAGCCGCTCTATGATACACTAGAGATAGTGCGGAGTCAACGCATATGCACTGGTTCTTTGTCGCCCTTACAACGGCCATCTGTCTCTCGACAGCCGACGCCATAAGCAAGAAGGCCCTAAAGCACACAGACGAGGACGTTATTGTCTGGGTAAGAGAGGGCTACGCTCTGCCCTTTCTCCTTATCCCTCTTTTTTTCATAGAAATACCAACACTCGACACGGCCTTTTACATTACGGTACTTACGCTGCTGCCACTTGAGATACTGGCGCTTCTTCTCTATGTGCGCGCCATAAATATATCGCCCCTCTCGCTGACCGTGCCGTTCATGGCGCTAAGCCCGGTCTTCATAATACTTATCGGTTACGTAACGCTTGGCGAACTGCCCGATACCTCCGGCGCTTTAGGAATAATAGCTATAGCAGCCGGCGCGTACATGCTAAACGCAGGAGCGGCAAAGGACGGGCTGCTTGGCCCGATAAAGGCCATATTCAGGGAAAAGGGCTCGGTGCTTATGATTATAGTGGCCTTCATATACAGCATAACATCGACATTTGGCAAGGTTGCTGTATCGCACTCAAGTCCGCTTTTTTTCGCATTTTTCTACCCGCTTATCCTCACGGCAGCCCTTACCGTGTATATATTAAAAAAAGGCAAGTTCGCGAAAGTATTCGAAAAACCGGCGTATTTCGTGCCGATAGGCCTGTTCGTGTCAATCATGATAATTACACACTTCATTGCCATAACAATGACAGATGTGGCATACATGATAGCCGTAAAGAGGACCAGCCTGCTCTTTAGCGTAATCTACGGTAAGTTGTTGTTTAAAGAGGAAAAAACCTGGGAACGCCTGCTCGGCGCAGCCATTATGATACTTGGAATAGTCCTTATAACCGTATTTTAGCCCGAAAATCAAAAAAATCCCGAAAACTTAAAGATTTCGCTTGGATTGAGGGCCGCGATATGTTATAGAAAATAGGCCTCAATATTAAAGGTATTGTTTGACCAAAGCATCCCCAGATATCCCGCACACGGAAAAAACAACGCCGTAAAAAACGGCAAAGGGGGCAAACGATGGCCTTATCCATAGCCGACAACTACGCAAGCGTAAGAGAACGCATCCACAGGGCCGCGAGAAAATCCGGGCGCGGCGAAGCGGAGATAAAACTCGTCTGCGTTACGAAGACCGTTGACGTAAAATTGATAAAAGACGCCATAAAGGCAGGCGCCGGCACCTTTGGCGAAAACTACGTGCAGGAGGCAGAGAAAAAGATAAAGGCCCTCTCCTTGAAGCACGTTGACTGGCACATGATAGGGCATCTGCAAAAGAACAAGGCAAAATTTGCGGTAAAGCTCTTTAACATGGTGGAAAGCGTCGATAGCCCGGAGCTTGCCGATATACTATCGAAAAAGGCCGAGACCCCGCTCGACATACTCATCGAGGTAAACCTCGCCAGGGAAAAAACCAAAACCGGAATTGACCCCGCCAAGCTCGACAAGGCGCTTCGCAAGATATCGGAGATGAAGAACGTGCGCGTAAAGGGGCTCATGGCCGTTCCCCCGTTCCATGACAGCGCCGAGCACTCTAGGCCCTATTTTCAGACGCTTAGGAGGCTCGCCGAGAGAATAAACAAGGAACACATACCAAACATATACCTGACGGATCTCTCTATGGGCATGTCTGCCGACTTCGACGTGGCAATAGAAGAAGGCGCGACGATAGTAAGGGTGGGCACGGCGATATTTGGCGAGAGAAAAAAGAAGGACCAATAAAGACGTGTCAAAGACAAGGACCATCGGCTTTATCGGTTCCGGCAACATGGCCGAGGCGCTCATAAAAGGGTTCATCGCCTCTAGAAAAACAACGCCGGACTCGATAGTGGCAAGCGACAGCGCAAGCGACAGGCTCGCCCACATGGCCAAGCGCTACGGCATACGGGTTACGAGCAAGAACTTCGAGGCAGCAGCGTTATCCGATATAATATTTCTTTGCGTCAAGCCCAAGGACCTGGAGGCGGCGCTAAAGGACATCGCTTCCGAACTCGCACCGGAAAAAGCGCTTGTCTCGATAATCGCCGGCAAGACAACGGACTCGATAATGGAAACGCTTAAAGCAGCCGGGCTAAAGCACCACCTCACGGTCATACGCACCATGCCAAACACCCCGGCCCTTATAGGCGAAGGCGTAATCGGGCTCTTTACCCCGCACGGCGTGCCAAAGGCCAAACGCGACGGGATCATAGAGCTCATGGGCTCGGTCGGAGCGGTCTTCGAGGTCGCAAACGAGGAACTCCTTGATTCGGTAACAGGGCTAAGCGGCAGCGGCCCTGCATACGTGTTCCTGTTTATCGAGGCGCTTATAGAGGCAGGCGTCAAACAGGGCCTCCCCGTGGAGCAGGCCAGAGAGATGGCCATAAAGACCGTTAGCGGCGCGGCATCTTTAGCGCTCGAAACAGGCAAGGACATGGGCGAGCTCATAAAGAACGTTTCATCGCCTGGCGGAACCACCATAGAGGGTCTAAAAGCACTCGAGAAAGGCCTGTTCAAGGAAAGTGTGTCCGAGGCAGTTTGTGCGGCAACAAGACGTGCAAAGGAAATATCCGGGACAAAAAATTAAAGAAAAGGATCTATATTCATGGGCATTCTTGCAAACCTTATAGAAGCGATAGCAACGGTTCTCGACATGGCTCTTACGCTCTACATGTTCATACTCATAGCCAGGGCCGTAATATCGTGGGTAAACCCCGACCCCTACAACCCGATAGTGCGCTTTCTCTACCAGGCAACAGAGCCCGTGCTTCGCCCGATAAGGAACAGGCTTCCCTACATGGGCGGGTTCGATATATCGCCCATAATACTCGTGTTCGTAATCGTGTTTCTAAAGATATTCCTCGTAAAATCGCTCTTGCAGCTTGCATTCAAACTTTCGAAGGCATAGCCGCCGATGCCGCCGCAGTTATCCGGCAAGGCTCCCGGGTATCTAAAGGAAACTTCTCGAGGCGTTGTCATTTCGATAATCGTACAGCCGAGGTCTTCTAGGGACGAAGTATTTGGAGAGCACGGCGACATGCTCAAGATAAGGCTAAAGGCCCCTCCGGTCTACGGCGAGGCCAACTCGGCTCTCATATCGTTTCTTTCCAAACTTCTTAAAATACCCAAATCGAGTATCGAGATAACGAGCGGCGAAACATCGAAGAGAAAGACCGTGCTGCTTTGCGGCGTATCGATTGACGGCGCGGCAGAGCGCCTTTTAAAGACAACCTGAAAGTACAATAAAAAAGCGGCCCTGCGATATTTCGCCGGGCCGCGCCATTTTCAAACATACACTATCCAAACAAACCTTACTACTTCGCTACCTTCGTATACTCCCTGTAGAGCATGCTCTCTTCTCTCTGGATACGGGCCTTAAGGGCCCCGACAAAACCGCTAAAATCCGCGCTGAACTCCGTGCTAGACGCGCTTGCCGGGTTCGAATACCTCTCGAAAAATGCTAACGCGGCCTTGGAAACCCCGTCCATATCGCGCGCAAGGGTATCGAGAATCTTGGCAAGGATCTTGTCGTTCTCAGCCGCTTTCTTTAAAACCGGATAAAGCTCCATGTCCTCTTTTTTCAAGTGGTCGAGAAGCTTGCTTTTTATTGCGCCAAGCTTCATCTGCCCATCCCTTGTGGCAGCGCCTATTACGCGCACGCTCTCGAGCGCATCGGCAAGTTCCTTGTGCTGCGACTTCAATTCGTCAATAAGCATTGCCATACGAATACCCTCCTTAGAATATTAATACGAACTGCGAAAACCTCAAAACGTAAAAAACGTAACATTGGTGTGTTTTGGAATAATAACAAAAATACACACCGAAATGCAAGCCCTCAAACAAAAAAATCACCATTCCTTAAAAAGCGAATACAGGCAGTATCCGAGCACTATAATGCCTATGCCGAGGTTTAGCGGCCTTGTCTTTTCCGTTGGCTTCGGCATCATGAGTGCGTCTATGCGTATGGTCTCAAAGAACTTATTTCGTATGAAAAAAGCCGCTATGAGAAGCGCTCCGTAGGCGATGCCCAAGAAAGTCACCATTTTATCTATTTCCTGTATTGTCACGAATCTCTCCCGTTTGTTTTATTGAAAACACTTTCCAGGCTATTTGGCGAAGTACGCGGCCACGAACGGCAGCGCTGCCATGAACACGAGCGCGGCGTAAACAAGGTATTTGATACTTTCCGTATATGCCCTGACCTGGTCTGTCACGAGTGTCATCATCTTCTCGCGCGCAAACGCGTCGAGGTTATTGGCGGTAACGATACCACCGGCGGTCTTCACGCGCCCGAGGAACTCTCCAAGATAAACAAACCTCACGGCACGAAGCACCTGCCTCACTATGAAAGCCCCTACAAACGACGCCGAGCCGGTAACGCCCTCTGCGTTTGCCTTCATGGCCACTATCTGCTCATCCACCACGCGCGTAAATTCCTCGATGCTCATGGCCATGCCTGCGGCCCTCGGAATCCTGGCGATTATGGCAGCGGTCGCCATACCAACGACCTTGTGGACTATGTTCTCCGCTCCTGTAAGCGCCCTCTCGACAACGAGCGCAACGGCATACACAAGACCGAGAAACGCTCCGCCAAGCGCGTACGAGACAAGGAACAAAATGAGGAAAGTGAGCCTTAGCACATCGCTCGTTATCATCGGCGATATGAAGAAATAATACGAAAGCCCTGCTGCCGCAAGAAGAATGTCGGCGCAGATGACGATTGAGAAGATAATTGTCGTAAATATCTTCGCAACCGCGTTCTGCCGCTCTTTGTTTTCCCCTACCCCCACCCCCGAAACTCCGCCTTTGGTGCTCGTGTCCATTCAACCGTCTCCCTCTGCCTGAGATTTAACCGATTACCCGAAATCAAAACAACGCGCGAAGGCTACATTCTACAGTATCGCAAAGCAAAAGGCAACACTGGACGGCCCGGAATGCGGCCCTCACGGACTACGCCATGCCTATGGCCTTTAGATACTTCTCCACGTCTTTATACGAGCCGTCGACACCCGCGAACTTGACGAGATTAACGGCAGTTCTTAGCCAATCAACGGTAGAGGGCTCGAACCTCTTTGCAGCACTAAGAAGGTCCTCCTGCCTAAGCGCCCTCTCGCTGCCCGACTCAAGACTGTGCGCTATGACGCTCTCCTTTGCCTCATCTATCAAACCGTCTATGTCCGCGCCCGAGAAACGCTCTGTCCTCGCGGCAAGGAGATTAAAGTCCATGGGCTCGGCAGGCACGCCCGAGAGTTTTTGCCGAAACATCTCGGCCCTGGCAACGGCATCGGGCGGGGCGATAAAGACCTGCCGCGAGAACCTGCCCGGCCGCTTCATCGCTCCGTCCACGTCCCAGGGCATGTTGGACGCGGCAAGCATGAGAACGCCCTCGTTACTCTTGCCTACGCCGTCTAACTGGTTAAGGAACTCGTTTACTATTGTGCGCGTATTGGCGCTGCCGGACTTGGAGCGCGCAAAGGCCAGCGCATCGAGCTCATCGAAAAACAGCACGCAGGGGCGCCTCTCCCTTGCCTTGTTGAATATCTCGGCAAGGTTATTCTCCGACTCCCCCATCCAGTGGCTAAGTATGTCGCTTATCCCGACAGAGATGAACTCGCAGCCGCACTCCGAGGCTATGGCCTTCGCAAACATCGTCTTGCCGCACCCTGGCGGGCCGTAGAGAAGCACGCCGCCGCCCGACTTCTTGGAAAACCTCGCGAATATCCCGGGGTTCCTAAAAGGCTCGATTATCTTCAACCGCACGGCCTTCTTCATATCCTCCATGCCTACGATGTCGCTAAAGGTAACGCTCTCCTGCTTTGGCACTATCCTTGCGACGTCGCCGCCGTAGGATAGCGCTGTGGCGCCGCCGCCGTCTATGACCCTCAAGCCGCCAGGCGGCTGCGAACCCTCTGCCTTCAACTCGCGGCGAAGCTCGAGATCGTGCTCGAACCCGGGGCATGCTTCTGCCTTGTCGTAGTACAGCGCGGCATCGGCCTTATTGCCAAGGCGCATGAGAGAACGCGCGAGGTTGATGTAGAACCCGCTGGTGCCGGGGACCTTGCCG
Source organism: Deltaproteobacteria bacterium (assembly GCA_029858205.1). Lineage (NCBI taxonomy): Bacteria > Pseudomonadati > Myxococcota > Myxococcia > Deltaproteobacteria bacterium. The sequence continues at coordinate 164,003 of JAOUFM010000002.1, forward strand.
ATAAGAAGCTTATAGTGCTTATAGGCCTCGTCCCATGCCTCTTCTTCCATGAGGAAATCGGCGTACTCCCTTCTGAGGTTTAAATCGAACGGGTCGTCCGAAAGCGCTTTTTCATAGTCCTGCCTTGTCCTATGCACCGGCACCTCTCCTTTCTATCCACTTAGTAAGAGCCGGCGGCCACACCCAGCTCATGATAACATAACCCACCCATAGGACTATGAATACGACCGCAACGGCCGGAGGCGGCCCTATGATTTGTAAAATACCAAAGAACGCCATCGCGGCTATCCACACGGCCGCAGACCCGGTCCATCCGTACCTCAACAGAGGATAAAGCGGCAGCATGGTCCAGTGGGATTTCACCTTCAGACCTATGACGGCCTTGACAGCGTCGGCGTCTGCCGGGGTCTGCCTAAGCACCTCGCGCGCCACCCTCAGGGCTTCCTTATAGCGCCCCTTTTCCTCGAGTATCATTATGAGCAGCCACGCTACGTGCAGCGCATCCGGGTCGTCGCGAAAGAGCTCGCTCACACCGGCCGAGGCGCCCTCCACCTTGCCGTGGCACATGTCTATAAGCACGCATACGACCTTGCAGGCATGGCTCTCGGGGTCGAAGCGAAGCCCCTCTTTGGCAAGTAGCCAGGCCTTTTCGTGGTTATGTGTCTTTAGCATCAAATTACTGTATGAGGCATAAAGCGAAGCGGCCTCCGGATACTCCTTTAAAAGCCCTATCAGGGTGAGTTCCGAGCCGGATAAATCCCCTGCTTCGTCAAGAAGCTTTGCAAGAAGCACCCTTGCCTCGAAGTGCCCAGGCTCCTTCGTAAGAAGCTCCCTGACGGTCGAGAGGGCCTGCGCGTTACTGCCGCTGCCTTCCTCGGTCTTTGCCTTAAAGAGCAGAAGAAGCGTATCGTTTGGATACTTGGCAAGGGCCTTGCCAAGAAGATTCTCGGCAGAGCCGTAGCGCCCTATCTCGACGTAATGCTCTATCTGCGTATAATATGAGATAAGCTCTTCGTCCGCCATGACATTCACCTTACGCCGCCGAAGCGGCGGCCCACACGCCCCATAAAAGCGCGCCCTTTAACGCAAGATCGACTACGATCGCCAGCACAACTGCTGCCCACGGGCTTCTCGGCTTTACGCCAAACATCTCCATTGCCCTGAAATGCTTCTTATGCATCTGGTAATATAGCGCCCACAAAAGCACCGCCCCTATCCTCGGCACATAGTGAAGCAGCCTGTCGCTTCGCATTGATGCCGCCAGGTTCTTTAACGATGTAAAATCGCCGTAAACGTAGAGGGCGTACGCATACGCCGCGGTAAAGAGCGCGATGAGCGCGATATAAAACCGCGCGTCCTTCTTAAGCCGCCCGAGGGTGCTCGAGTTGAGCGCGGCAAAAAGCAGCAGGCCAAACGGGCCGATGAGAAAAGCCACAAAGAACGTCGCGCGCGCCGAATAAAGCGGCTTGCCTGCGGAGTCCTTTTCTATGCTCGGGGTCAGAAGATCGTCCACGCTGTAGATACCCTCTTGTTTATTAGAGGCCGGACGGCGCGCCTTAGCCGGGCGCCGGAAATCGAGTCCGCGGCCAAAAAGCCGCGTAAAGGTCATATTCTACAAGATACGAAAAGAAAACGCAATATGACGGCTCTGGCTGCCTACACCACACCTTGCGAGAAAAGGATCTTCATCTCGAGCCTTATGCCGTCAGGGGTCGCAAGAGAGGCGACCTCGGCGAGGTGCTCCTCTTTGAAACGCTCGCAGTCAGAGGGCGTAAGCGCGGCAACGAACTTTCTAAGCCCCGCGTTCCAGACTATGTCCCACCACTGATTAGCGTCCTTCAGGTTATAGCTCAAATCCCTCTCATCCGAGCGCGAATCCTTAAGCCCTGCCTTTTGCATGAGGCCGATGCATTCCTCTGGCTGATAAAAGCGCTTCCAGTTTGCCGGGGTCTCGACACCGTATCTGCCAATTGTTTTCAAAAACATCTCCATCTCTGGCGAGAACGCGCCGGAGGCAAAGCTCGTTGCGATTATTTTTCCTCCGGGCCGCACCCTGCTTACAACATGCTTTAAAAGCGCCTCCATGTCCTCGACAAAGAAGATGCTGAAGGCGAATACGGCCGCATCGAAGTATTCCGGCGGGAACTCGAGCGTCTGCATGTCCATGGAAAAGAACTCGACATTTTCGATGGCCCTGGCCTCGGCCTTTTTCCTTGCGACAGCGAGCATACCCTCTGAGAAGTCTATGCCCGTTACAAAGCCGTTTGGAATGGCCGCTGCGATTTCTATTGCCGCGTTTCCGGTGCCTGCGGCAACGTCGAGCACGCGCTCGTCTCCCTTAAGGCCTAGAAAGCCCGGGATGAGACGGGCACTGTCCCTAAAAAACCGCAATGCCTCGCAGTCGTAACCCTCTGCAGCAGCATCGAATGCGCTCTTGAGTTTTAGTTTTTGTTCGTGGTCGGTCGGGTGGTTGGCCATAATTGTATCTCCCGAAATATAAAATCGATTTCAAACATAAATACATTTGCGCCGGCAGAAGACCGGGGTTTAAGAAAGACTTAGCTCCGTAACCCCTCACCTTTATCCTCTCCCCAATGCGATTGGGGAGAGGAATTTTTGAAAATCACTTTACACAGCAAGAACCGCTTAACTTCCAGGACGGTATCTACGCCACTATAAGGCTTTTTTTAAAGTTCCCAATATTGCCACGGCTTCTTCTTTGTCATACTCGGAAATATACTTAGACTTTATGGCTATCTTCAGGTATTTCCTTGCTTTCCCTATATTACTCTTATTCCTAACATGTAAATATATCTTCGCCAGATCCAATGCCGCGCCTCCATTACGAAGACCAATTGCTTTCTTAAACCAATGCCTCGCTCTTTGAAAGTTGGCAATACTTCTATACATTGTTCCTATGTTGCCTGCTGCAGACCCGTCACCACTTCGCACTGCTTTCTTATACCAAAACATTGCCTTTTTAAAATTTTTACTTACCCCCTTGCCAACATCGTAACAATACCCGAGATTCAGAAAAACTTCCTCCTCGCCGGACAGCGCTGCTTTTTTAAATATATCAAAAGCAACCCTGGGCTTACCTGCATCCCATGCCTTGCACCCTCTTTCAATGGTAGTTAGCATCACAACTCCTTCTAAAGTCGTGTATGGCGGGTCATACCCGCCATACCTTGATGTGCCTTGTTCTGCCACAAAAGTCACCTACGACAAAAACCGTGACCCCTCACCTTAATCCTCTCCCCTTTTGCGACTGGGGAGAGGCAGGCCGAGGGCCTGCACCCGCATAAAAAAATCCCTCTCCACGCATCAACGTGGGGAGAAGTCGCCCGACTCGCGGGAAAAGGGAGAGTGGCACCGGGCTTAATTTGCATGTCGTAAGCTCCAACCGTTAAAAAGGGCGCTGTCCCCTTTTCCGAAATATTACTTTGCAAAGCAAGAACCGCTTAACTTCCAAGGCAGTATCTACGCCACTTTATCTAAATGAACATTTATTTGACGGCATATAGTTAGCAAATATATCTACCGTCATGGGTGCAAAAATATGAAAACCATACTTCAGCAGCCCCTCTTTGACAATTTTATTCGTTCTCTCATACGACCACACCCCACCATGAGTTTCCGTAAGTTTCACACCACTTTCATCTATAACTACATCGGCTAGATTACTCACGCTGCCATCAAGCATTTCAGTCAACAAACCACCCTTCTTGTCCACCCGGAAAATTAATGTCGCCATATATGGTTTGCCTGTGGAACTCTCTCCGCCGCATCTAGTCATAAAAACTACTGCCTTTTCTTTCTCCAAATCAGAAATATATTTTTGAACATATATATCAAAATCAGAAGAAGCGTTCGAAATATTACCCAGACAAAACACCAAACCGATTATTAGAAACAGCACTCTAACTCGCATAAATTACTGCCCTCTATAAGTATTCACATAAACACCAGTCCGTATGGTTGGCATCGCCCACCGTCTCCTACCCTGTCCCAATTTTACCACAAAAGCCGCCTGCGGCAAAGGCCGTAACCCCTCACCTTAATCCTCTCCCCTTTTGTTATAAGGGGAGAGGATTTTGAGGAAACTGCCAATGCCAGTGGTCGAGAATAACTACTAGTGCTCAAATAAAACTCCCTCTCCCCAATTGCAACGGGGAGAGGGAAAAAGGGAGAGGGGCACCGGGCTTGATTTGCATTTCGTAAGCTCCGTAGATTTTTTGTCGGGTTACGCTTCTCTAACCCGACCTACCCGGCTTCACAGAAAAATTTGAGGCTATGGGCTCACCTTTGTCAAATCAAAAAAATCTACCAAAAAAATAATTAAAATTAAAATTGCCAATGGTAGCATGACCTTACTAGCTAACTTTCGCTTCTCCTCATTCTCAAATTTTACGCCGGAAATAATTCCCTTACTTGCCAAATATTGATACATGCAAAAAATAATACCTGCAAAATATAGTACCCCTTCAAAAATTCTCATAATTAACCTCGTAGTTTATTGTGATGCCAAACCATCAAGCATTTCATCAGTGAAAGTGATTGTTATGTCTGTGCTATCTATTGCCGTTTGAATTTCAGTTACAGAAACCGAACCTTTTATTGGCGGCGTCTTAACAAATCCACCGACCGCAACATCTGTTACTACTCCTGCAGTCCGTATGGTTGGCATCGCCCACCATTCCTTACTCCGCCCCAATTCTACCACAAAAACCCGCAAGCTTGGCCGTCAAGCGAGACAGCGGCTTTTACCTAATCATAAACCGGCAAGTTGCCTGTCAGGCTAGGCGTGCGGGTCTCTCTTTTGCGTTCGCAAGTTTGTCGCCAGACGAGGCAGAGCACAAAACATATCCTAACCCGACCAAGCCGTCAAGTTTTGCGCGAGACTAGGCAGACGGCGTTTTTTCGCGCAGGCGTATTTTTTCAATACGTCGAGCAAGAAAAAACGCCGTCAACAACGTATCGCGCAAAAATCGACGGCTTAATAGAAAAATCAAAGGGGCGGCTATATGGTTCATAACCGCCCCCCTGCTCATCGCTGTATCGTCCCGGGTGCAACCTTGCTGTAAAAAGGACCTCACATCACGCCCCTGCCTTTGAGAGAAGCGAGCCTTGAGCGCCGCCTCCTCCTGCCTCGCTGCCAGTAACACGCGCCTTTGCGAGTAAAAGCTCATGCATGCCTGCGTGCGGTCTGGATGCGTCGAAAAGCACTTCCATCTTCTTACCGTCAAAGCGGTGCCGCTTTATGAACTCGGTAAGGGCAGACATATTCCGCTCTATCTCTTTAAGCTCCACCTCGCTAAGGCCCATGGAGGAGAACTCTTCGTGCATGGCCTTAAATAGCTCCTCATGCATTCTGGAGGCAACTGTGCCTATATTCTCGCGGTACAGCCAGCAGGCAGCTGCAAACGAGTCCGCGAACACGCCAAAGCGCGAGGCCTTTAGCTCGCCGTGCTTCTTGGCAATGCCGTAGAAAAGCGCGTTAACGGTCTTTACGATATCCGAGACCCGCTCCTCGCCTATGGTTACTTTTCTGGCTTCAACTGTCATAGGTTTATAAGGCCCTTCTTGCCGCAAATATTCATCTGTTTTTGTACATAAGATTGCTTCGTCGCTTCGCTCCTCGCAATGACAGAGGCGCGTTTGGGCATGCTACTCATCCGCATTCGCAAGTTTAGCGCCAGAAAACCCAGCCGCCATTCACAAAACCGCCTGGTTTTGGCTCAGACGAGACGCGCTGCCCCATCTTTCGCATTCGCAAGTTTGTCGCCTAAGAATCTCTTAATAAACTTGGCAAGTTTGCTGTCAGGCTAGGCGACTGGCATTTTTGCTCCGCAGGCGTATTCAGTAATACGTCGAGGAAGCAAAAATGTCAGGCAACGACGCCTGACGGCAAAATCGCCAAGTTTAACCGCACTCGGAGTATCCGCATCCGCGGCAGACAACGCAGCCGTCAGCATGCTCCACCGTCCCTCCGCAGTCCGGGCACGCGCCGCGCTTGAATATATCGGGCGCAAGCGTAAACGGCAGCTCCATGCCTGCAGAGGCCCTGTTTATAAGCTCTTCCTTACCGAGCATCAAAGGCTCCTTAACGGCCCTCTTTAGCCCAAGATACCACTCAACTGCCTGCGCCATGGCATCGGAGCAGGAGAGCACCTTCGAGCCTCCAAACCCTACGGGCAGGTGGCAGCTTATGCCGCGCATCTGCTTTATTATTTCATCGGCCTGTATGCCGCCGCGCATGGCAAGGGAGGTAAGCCTTCCGATTGCCTCGCACTGGCTGGTTGCGCACCCTCCTGCCTTGCCCATCTGCGTAAATATCTCGAACGGGCGGCCTTCCGGGTCCTCGTTTATCGTGACGTAAAGGTTGCCGCACCCTGTCTTCATACGCTTGGTAACGCCGAATGCGACCTCGCCCCTTGGCTTTGGCGTAAGAGAGGCTACGCGCGCTGTCTCTGCCGATATCGCCGGAGTAGCGGCAGCGGTCATGACCGTCTCTTTTTTCTCGCTTCCGCGCGTGAGCACCTGGCCGTCCTTTGAGCCGTCGCGGTACACTGTAACGCCCTTACACCCAAGCTTATAGGCAAGCTTATAGACGTTCGAGACGTCTTCGACAGTTGCCTCTGTCGGGAAGTTAACGGTCTTACTTACTGCGTTATCGGTATACTTCTGGAACGCGGCCTGCATGCGTATATGCCACTCAGGCGTTATATCGTGGGCTGTTACAAAGACCCTCTTATGCTCTCTCGATACGCCGTCGACGTCGTGGAGCCCGCCTGTCTTTGCCACTTCCTGCAGGAGGGCAGCTGAGTAGAAACCTTCTTCCTTTGCGATTTCCTCAAAAAGCGGGTTTACTTCGACAAGCTGCGTGCCTTCCATGACGTTACGCGTAAAGGCAAGGGCAAAGAGCGGCTCGACCCCTGAAGAACACCCTGCCATGATGGATATGGTGCCTGTGGGAGCAATGGTCGTAACGGTAGCGTTTCTTACCTCGCCGTCTCCTCTCTTATCATAGGCAGAGCCCTTGAAGTTCGGGAACGCGCCCCTCTTCTTTGCAAGCTCCCTGGATGCCTCTCTGCCGGTGGACTGCACAAAGCCCATGACCTTCTCTGCAGCGTCTATGGCCTCTTCGGAATCATACGGGATGCCGAGCCTTATAAGCATGTCAGAGAAGCCCATGACGCCAAGCCCTATTTTACGATTGCCCTTTGTCATCTTCTCTATCTCGACAATGGGGTACTTGTTCATGTCAATGACGTTATCGAGGAACCTGACGGCCTTTCTCGTTGTATCTGCAAGCTTATCCCAGTCGACATCGTAGGTGGCGTGGCCGTTCTCGCCTGTTTTAACGAGCATGCGGCTTAGGTTTATGGAGCCCAAGTTACATGACTCGTAGGGAAGAAGCGGCTGCTCTCCGCAGGGGTTCGTGGACTCTATCCATCCGATATGCGGCGTGGGGTTGTCCATGTTTATCCTGTCGATAAATATTATGCCCGGGTCCCCGTTTTGCCATGCGTTGTTGACGATTTTATCGTAGACCTCTTTGGCCCTAAGCGTGCCCATGGGCTTACCGCCGCGCGGGTTCTTAAGCTCGTACTCCGAGTCATTTTCAAGGGCGTTCATGAAGTCTTCGGTGACGTTGACCGAAATGTTAAAGTTATTCAAACGGCCGTTATCTTCCTTACAGGTAATGAAGTTCATGATATCCGGGTGGTCGACGCGAAGGATGCCCATGTTGGCGCCCCTTCTTGTCCCGCCCTGCTTGATTGCCTCGGTCGCGCTGTCAAATACCGTCATGAAGGACACTGGCCCCGACGATATGCCGGAGGTCGAGCCTACGACGTCGCCGGAGGGCCGAAGGTTAGAGAAACTAAACCCGGTGCCGCCGCCGGACTTGTGTATGAGTGCTGTGTGTTTCAGGGCATCGAAGATACTCTCCATGGAATCGCCTACCGGCAAAACGAAACAGGCCGACAGCTGCTGAAGCTCCCTACCCGCGTTCATAAGGGTTGGCGAGTTCGGCAGGAACTCAAGCGAGGTCATCATGTCGTAGAAGGTATTGGCCATCTTTTCGACCTCGGCCTCGGTTGCTCCGTAGTTCTTCTCTGCGGTCGCGATATTGGTGCTTACCCGCCAAAACATCTCCTCCGGGGTCTCTAACGGTTTGCCATTTTCATCTTTTCTAAGATAACGCTTCTCAAGGACCTTTCTCGCGTTATCGCTTATGCCTGTTTTCTTGGCCGGGGCCTTCTTGTTGTTCGCCGGGGAAGTGACCCTTGGAACCTTGCCTGTGGAATGATCCTTGCCCACTGTCGTGTGGGGCGCGATGTGCTCTGCCATTTCTGAAATACCCTCCCTCTTGTAGCGTTCTATGCCCTATAGCGATATATTCAAAGTTTTTCCTGCCAGGATGGCTTAACTACCTAATTTATAAGGAAAAAGTACTATATATGCCGTATAGCCGCATTGCTTACACCATATATAGTATACTTTGGCTATTCTTGTCAAGCTAAAAAATATCCACGCCAACTGAAAAAAGAGGTGGTTTTCGGGCCTTTGCTGGCAACGGTTCCGGCGGGTTTTGATAAACGTTGAATACGGTATGGCAAAAAGACCGGCGCGCCTGGCGGCTGCAGCAACTATTTATTGCCCGCTCTAAGGCGTTTTGCTACAATCAAACGGGATAAAATCACGAAACCCAAAACCCATGATAATACCAGTACGCATATACTACGAGGACACGGACACAGGCGGGGTGGTCTACTACGCCAATTATCTAAAATACTTTGAACGCGGCAGGACCGAGTACCTAAGAGAAAAAGGGATCGAGCTAGAAGAGCTTCATAAAAAAGGCATCGTCTTCGTGGTGGTCCGGGCTGAGGCAGACTACCTCTCCCCTGCAAAATACGGCGACCTCCTGCATGTAAAAACAGAGCTAAAGGAAAAGACAGGGGCAACCATAACATTCTCTCACGAAGTTACGAAGGCAGGCTCCGACGCCATAGTGGCCAGAGGACTTGTGCAGCTTGCATGTGTTGGCGAAGGCGGCAGGCCTCTGCGACTGCCACGTGAGATAGCCAATATTATTTAACCCAACCCATAACGAATCTTACGCAAGGCATCCGGCTATCCTCCAAAAAACACTGCCAAATGAAGCCGCGTTCTATAGATTCCTCGCAATCCTTACATAAAGCTCAGGAAGCGCCGTAGAAAGCCTGTCCACTCCCGGGACAACGGCATAATTTCCCCTGCCAAATAAACGCGTCAGGTATGCCGGGGCCCCGGCATCAAGCGTAAGACAAAACGGCGCTATGCCGTCTTTCTCTGCCTCTCTAAGTGCCATGCGTGTATCCTCCGCGCCGTATTTTCCCTCATACTCATCGACATCGTTGGGCTTGCCGTCGGAGATAACAAAAAGCAACTTCAGGGAACTTTTTTCCTTTCCAAGAAGCGCGGCAGAATGTCTTATGGCAGGCCCCATGCGCGTATAGTGGTATGGTATGAGACCGCCTATCCTGCCCCTCACCTCTCGTCCGTAAGCCTCGTCAAAACCCTTTATTCGAAAATACCTGACATTCTCCCTTGTCTTACCGGAGAATCCGCATATAGCATACCGCTCTCTATGTCCGGCCAGTGCCTCGCAGAGCACTATCAAGGCCTCTTTTTCGTGATCTATCACCCTTGCGGATTTAAGCCAAGCGTCCGTGGACATGCTAAGGTCGACAAGAAAGAGCACGGACAGGTCCTTCTCTGTCCGCGGGTTTGTCATATAGAGCCTGTCATCGGGCTGCAGCCCGGCACTGATGTCGGTAAAGGCCTCGACCACGGCATTCAGGTCTATATCCTCGCCGTCGAACTGCCTGCCGGTAAACCTTCTTACCGGCGTTATGGCCTCGAAGCGCCGCCTTGCCTCCTTTATGAGCGAGGCACGCAGCTCAAGCGTTCTGTCGCCAAATCCTTTGTCATGATTCCCTTCAACCGTCTCTTCTTTGAGCTTTGCGTACTCCTTCTTGTATGAAACCCTCTCGTAATCCCACTCATCGTATGCAAAACAACCATTTGGCGTCTCCTGCCCGGCCTCTATGGATACTATCGTTTTTCCCTTCTCCAGTTCGGCATCGAAATAATTCGAGGTGCCGCGCTCCACCTCGGCGATGCTTATCTCCTCCATGCTGTCGGCCTTGTCCCTGTTATCCTTATCTTCGTCGTCGTCGAAGGGGCGCCGCACGTTTACGAACCTCGCCCAGGAAAGCATCTTGTCGTAGATATTCAACATCCACCCTGCCTCGTTCTCACGCTCGTTTATATTCTCGCGCTTGGCAAAGTATCCGGACCTTTCTCCTTCTTTTCCCGGGCCTCTGGAATCCTTATTATCATTTTTTTCTCCGCGCTCAGAACCGGCCAATACCGTTGTGCCGGCCTCTAACAACTCCAAAACAAGTCTTCCCCATACAAAAAACGGCATCACAGCGCCGTAGCGCGGTTTTCTGCCTTTAACCCCCAAAATATCCACGGCAACCTTCCCTGCCTCCGAAAAACTCTGCGCAGGGGACGACAACACACCGGGGCCCTGGCCGACACCGGCCACGGCATCCCTTAACAAGGCTTCCATCTTCGTCTCGGCGGCATTTAAAATACCGGCTGCCGGGCGCTTGCCCATGAGCGCGGCCGACACCTTTGTCCACGGACGAAGAAGCCCTGGAAACTCCCGCAACATAAGCGAGCCAAGCCGCTTATTCTCCAATATCCAGAATGCATCCGAGAGAACACGGCAAGAAGCGAGTTCGGCCTTGCGCGAGGCCGCAAACTCAAGGGTTTCGTATTTTATCTGGAAGGAAAGAAAAAAAACAAGAAGCCTCAATGCATCGAACTGCGCATCCAGGCTGTCCATGACATCTACCTTTTCGGGCAGATAAAACGTATCTCCATCGCTAAAGCCAAAGGCATGCTCGGCAAGCGGCGAGACCTTGCCCATCCTACCCAGGATAGCCTTATACGGCGCAGCCCCCGGGCCGCCGCGAAAAGTCTTAACACGCACTTCCCTGCCGGCGGATATAGAGGCCACCAGGCCAAGCCTTTTAACATGCTCCTCAACGCCAAGCTCAACGCCTTTATCTGTCCGGCCAGCGAGTTTCGCCCTGACAAGGTAATTATAGGCCTTGTCTATGGCCTTTCCGGCAAGATGCTCTATTCCAAGATCCATTCGTCATCATCCGAATACTGCGGTTACGATATCCATCAGGGCCTTCTCGAATTCTTTATCGTCGGTCAGGCACTTGACTATAGCCGCCTCGCAGGCACGCACCGGGTCGAGCCCCTCAGCCATAAGCATCGCCGCGTTTACGAGAAGTCTCGTACCGGGCGGCGTATCCAGAGACGTGGCCGCAGCGCGGCGCATCCTGTCGGCGAGGATAACGAGCTTTTCCGAGGCCTCTGCACCCAAGCCGCTCTCGACACATACTATTTCAGCCTCGACCTTTGGCTCGGGGTAATCGAACTCGAGGGCCGCGAACCTTTGACGCGTACTGGTCTTTAAATCCTTGAGTATATGCTGGTACCCGGGATTGTAGGAAACCACAAGCATGAAATCGTCGTGCGCACGCAGTTCCTCTCCGGTTTTCTCTATTGTCATAGCACGCCTGTCGTCGGCAAGCGGGTGTATGACAACGGTAGTATCCTTTCTGGCCTCGACCACTTCATCGAGATAGCATATGCCGCCTGTCCTGACGGCCCTGGTAAGAGGGCCGTCGGTCCAGACAGTTTCATTTCCTTTTATGAGATATCTTCCAATCAGGTCCGAGCCGGCCAAGTCGTCGTGACACGAGACGGTATGGAGCGTCAGTCCCAGGCGCGCAGCCATATGGGCGACAAACCGCGTCTTGCCGCAGCCGGTAGGCCCTTTTATAAGCACCGGTATCTTTTTCCTGCAGGCTGCGAGAAAAACCTCGACTTCGCTCCCTACCGGCCTGTAATAAGGCAATTCACCGGCGCCGGCCTCGCTCGTCACGACTCCCTGACGCATCTTCATGCCGTCTTTGACCTCTTGCCGATTGTGAAGAAATCATAAAGATACACGACGAGCCCCAAGAGGAAGGTTACGCCGAAAAACAACCTTATGCCGTAAAACACGCTCATGTGCGACTGCGTTTCCATATACGACATACCAAGCACTCTTTGCAAGTAGCTCTGCACTATGCCGGCACCGGTAAGGGCCAGGGCCATGAATATCATGGAAACAACCATTGTCCAAAAGGCGAATATCTCGGCCTTCTGGTTAGTTATCTGCGCGTTCCTTATCTGGGGCACCGCATAAGAAGCCATGGCAAGCACTATAACGGCATATGCGCCAAAGAAGGCCAGGTGGCCGTGGCTAGCCGTAATCTGTGTGCCGTGCGTGTAGTAATTTATCTTCGGAAGCGTATGCATGAAGCCCCACACTCCGGCGCCAAGAAACGAAAGCACGGCTGCGCCAACGGTCCAGTGAACGGCCGCGCGGTTAGGATGCTCTCTTGCGCGCTTGCTGACCATGGAGAACGAAAACGCGACCATCGCGGCAAACGGCAGCACCTCTATGGCCGAAAACCACGCGCCCCAGGTCTGCCAAAATTCCGGCGTGCCTATCCAGTAATAGTGGTGTCCTGTGCCTATGATGCCGGTAAAGAAGGTCAGCCCTATTATCACATAAAGCCACTTCTCGGCCACCTCTCTGTCCACGCCGGTGAGCTTAATGAGAAGGAAAGCAAGTATGGCGGCCATGATAAGCTCCCACACACCCTCTACCCAAAGATGAACGACCCACCACCAGTAATACTTATCAACGGTCATATTGTCAGGTTTATAGAAAGAGAAAAGATACAAAAGCGCTAGGCCGACAAAGCCTATAAAGAACACTATCGACACGCTCGTTCTCTTTCTGCCCTTTATAAGGGTCATGAGTATATTGAATAGAAACATTAGTACGACGACGACTATTGCCGCCTTTATTATCGTGGGTTGCTCAAGGAACTCTCTACCGTCGTGCCAGCCGAAAAGATACCCGACTATGGCCGTTGCACCGCCGGCAAGAAAGAGCCAGAACTGCACATGGGCAAGCTTTGTGCTGTATATCTCGCCCTCGACCTCTTCGGGTATCATAAAATAAGCCGAACCCATGAAACCGAAGAGTATCCACACGATCAGAAGATTGATGTGTATCATCCTTGCGATGTTAAAAGGTATCGCCGGAAACAGAAAATCCGGTAAAAGGTACTGAATACCTATTACCAGGCCGAAAAGTATCTGTGCGGCAAAAAGCACCATCGCGCCCACAAAATAAGGGTACGCCGCCTTCTGAGATTCATACTTAATTTGCATTTTATCCTCCGCTTTATTTTTCTATTCTCGTTATTTTACGCCCTCAACCCTGCACATTGGGTGGCCAGTTGGACGTATCGACGTGTCCCATCCACTTAAAAAACTCGACAAGACCGTTGATATCCTCCTCGGAAAGATTGAACTGCGGCATCCTTCTCGTTGAGCCCCAGCCCTGCTTTGCCGCCGTTTGAAGGATACTCCTGACGCCGTCCTCGCCGCGCCTGGCTATAACATTGCCGAGTTCCGGCGCATAGTATGCCCCTTCGCCAAGAAGCGTATGGCAATCTATGCACGCATGCCTTTCCCACACCTTCTTGCCGTGCGCAACCGCAGGTGTTATGTTTTCGGGATGCGTCCTCTCCGGGTACGAGGCGTGCGACATAACGGTCATAACTATGAAAACTGCCGTAACGACCAGTGTGCCGCCTATAAAAATATTTCTTGCCGATGTCTTGGTCATCTAAGACCTCCTTTCTTATTGATAGGGTCATTTAACCAGAAGACAGCGCCCCGTAAAATGACTTTTATCAGTATAATCAAAACTCCTTTACTCTCTACTACCTGGCACTGCGCAGCCCGTAAAACTGACTTTTGTCATACTTCGCGCCAAGCCTCAAAAAATGCGAGAAAACAGTTTCTTTTCAACAGGAAATACGCTATGATATCCAATTAAACCGCGCGGCAGTATAAAGGCGTCCACGCGGCATTTTACGCCTACGGGGGAAGACAAAAGGACATGGCAAACACGGTAAACGAATCCATCAGAAACATTGCAATCATCGCGCACGTCGACCACGGCAAGACAACCCTTGTCGACTGGATGCTGAAACAGGCCGGCATATTCCGCTCCAACGAATCGGTGCAGGACCGCGTGATGGACAACATAGACCTCGAAAGAGAGCGCGGCATAACCATCATGGCCAAGAACGCCGCCGTCGAGTACAAGGGCGTAAAGATAAACATCGTTGACACGCCAGGGCACGCGGACTTTGGCGGCGAAGTAGAAAGGACGCTAAAGATGGTAGACGGCGTGCTTCTCTTGGTCGACGCCTCAGAGGGGCCTCTACCCCAGACGCGCTTTGTCATGAAAAAAGCGCTTGAACTTAAGCTTCCGCCAATACTCGTAATAAACAAGATAGACCGCCAGGACGCAAGGGTGCAGGAAGTACTCAACGAGGTCTACGACATGTTCATAGACCTTGACGCAACAGAAGAGCAGCTCGACTTCCCGGTCGTATACGCAATTGCAAGACAGGGCATGGCAAAGCTAAAGATGGAGGACTCATCCGACAGCCTAAAGCCCCTCTTCGACCTTCTCATAGAAAAGATCCCCGCTCCCAAGGGCGACCCGGCCTCCACCGAACAAGCCCTTGTAACGAACATAGATTACAGCGATTACGTCGGCAGGCTCGCTATCGCAAGGATATTTGGCGGGACCGTAAAGGCCGGACAGCAAATCGGCGTTGTAAGAAAAGGCGGCGAGCTCACAAAGGGTAAGATCTCGGCGCTCTATACCTTCTCAGGGCTCGGCAGAACAGAGGCAAAAGAGGCAAAGGCCGGGGATATCGTGGCTATCGCAGGATTGGAAAACGTCACGATAGGCGACACCATAACCTCGCAGGAAAACCCGGCGCCCCTTGAGAGAATCAAGGTCGATGAGCCGACCATCTCCATGGTGTTTTCCATAAACAACTCCCCGCTCTCCGGCACCGAGGGTAAGCTCGTCACATCGAGGAATTTAAGGGACAGGCTCGAAAGAGAGCTCCTCTACAACGTCTCGATAGAGGTCGAGTTCGACAAGGCCGACACCTTCAAGGTAAAGGGCAGAGGAGAGCTGCAGCTTGCCATCCTTATCGAAATGATGCGCAGAGAGGGCTATGAGCTTTCGGTAGCCATGCCCGAAACAATCACAAAGGAAATCGATGGAAAGACCTACGAGCCGATGGAGCTTCTTGTAATCGACGTTCCCGAGGAGTTCGTGGGAGCCGTGACATCGAGTGTAGGACAAAGAAAAGGCAAGATGCTAAAGATGCAAAACAACAACCACGGCCGCGTCCGTCTCGAGTTCAGGATACCGTCGAGGGGGCTAATCGGCTTTCGCTCGAAGTTCCTTACCGATACAAAGGGCATGGGCCTTCTAAACCACCTCTTCGACGGCTACGAGCCCTGGCACGGCCCCATGACCAAGAGAAACACCGGAGTGCTCGTTAGCGACAGGGCCGGCAAGACAACGGCTTACGCGATATTCAACCTCCAGCCAAGAGGCACGCTCATAGTCGAAGAAAACATACAGGTCTACGAGGGCATGATAGTTGGCGAGAACTCAAGAGAGAACGACCTTGACGTGAACATCACGAAGGAAAAGAAACTGACGAACATGCGCTCCGCAGGAGCCGACGACGCGCTTCAGCTCGTGCCGCCGCGTAATTTAAGCCTCGAAGACTCGCTCGAGTTCATAAAGGAAGACGAACTCGTCGAGATAACGCCAAAGTCCATAAGGCTTAGAAAGAAGATACTCGAAGCCAACAAAAGGCCAAAAGGCAAGCATGAATAGACGCGCTAAAGATTGTTGCCTTAAAAGCCGCAGGGCGGTATAATCCGTAAGCAGCTTTAATCAGACCCGGAACACAAAAAACATCGGCAAGAAGGCGCGGCCTGCCGCGCCAATCAACACGCGATATGGCAGAGAAAAGGGACAACAGACGCGTATCATTTCGGGCGATGGTGAAATACGGGCCAACCGAAAAACGCGAACACACGTCATTCCTGACCGACATGTCGGACACGGGGCTTTGCATAAAGACCAACACCGTTTACCGTCCAGGCACAAAAATATTCATGAGTGTCGAGGTGGAAGACAAGGAATACCCCGCAGAAGGCATCGTGATGTGGGCCAAGATCGTGCCGCCGCAGCTCGTAAGAGTTACAAAAAACGGCATGGGCATTCAGTTCACATTCGTGGACATGGAACTTCTCGAGTACTACTACGCAAGACTTACCTGAGCCGCTCTACCCCGCGTATCAGGTCTATCGAAGCATCCACCATCATATCGAATATCTTTTTTCCTTTTTTAGCGTCGGCCTTTGCCGGGTTGCCCCACACCGCTCCGGGCCACTGGCGAAGCTTATCCCTTACTATGTAAGGCTTGACAAAGGCCGGATACTCTTCTTTTGAACGGCCCTTTACGAGCTTGGGAAGAAGGTGCAGTATAAGGGACGTCTCTATCTCCCCTGCGTGCGAATCGTTCTCCGTCTCTGCGATTTTACGCGCATCCTTTGGAAGTATATCGTAAACGCACACTGCCGCTGCCTTGACTGCCTTGTATTTCATGACAACGGCCTCTGCAGCCTCCTTCATTGCCGCCGCGTGCATGCCGCCGCCGTGGCCGGATATGAGGATAAAGTTCCTAAGCCCTTTTGCGTACGCGTCATCGAGTATGTCGGTTGTGAGGGCGCGAAGTGTCGCCGGCGTTATGGTCACCGTGCCCGGGTGCGGCCCGGTAGAGGTGCAAACGCCGTAATGTATGACAGGAGCGATAAAGGCGTCGACGCGCCCCTCAACTTCCTTAAGCACGGCCTCTATGACGAACGTATCTGTTGACAAAGGCAGGTGCGTTCCGTGGGCCTCGACAGTGCCATAAGGCACGACAAGTGTCTTGGTCTTTTTAAGGCCTGCCTCGAACTCCTTCATCGTTATATCGGAAAGTCTCATGGCTTGCCTCCTTTTCTTCGGTAACCTTAACCGTTTAATCGTGCTCGTCGTGGACGGCAAACGGGCCGTGGCTGTGCGTGTGCACGACGTCGCCGTGGCGGTGCGCGTGCTCGTGGATGAGGTTACAATCGAGAAGAAGCGTCTTGTTGGTGAGTATGCCTTTTGGGTCCCCGTCCGCTGCTATCCGGTGCGCCTCGTCCAGAATAACGACACGCGCGGAAAAATCAGCGGCAAGGCTCAAATCGTGCGTTGCCATGATGATGGTCTTACCGGAGCTGCAAAGCGCTGCGAGAAGTTCGACAAGCCAGACCTGCGTTCTCGGGTCAAGGCCGTTTGTGGGCTCGTCGAGTATAAGGACCTCGGGGCCGGAAGAAAGCACCGAGGCTATGGCAACCTTCTTTTTCTCGCCGCTGCTTAAGGTATACGGGGCGCGGTCTCTAAGGTGCCCGAGCCCGAGCATCTTAAGCGTGTCCTCGACGCGTCCCTCTATCTCCTCTTTAAGAAGCTTAAGCTGGCGCGGCCCGAATGCTATCTCCTCGTACACGGTGGGGCAAAAGAGCTGAGAGTCGGCCTCGTGGAACACGAACCCAACGCGCTCTCTAAAGCCCGTTGAGTTAAAGCCCTTTTTCATGGGCTCGCCGTAGAACTTTATAACGCCCTTTGTCGGGTGGATAAGCGCGTCAAGAAGCTTAAGAAGCGTTGATTTCCCGGAGCCGTTGGCGCCGAGCACGGCAGTGCACTCGCCCTCGTAGAACTTGAGCTCGATGTCGTTTAGCGCCTGAAAGCCGCCGTAGCTGTAGCTTACGCGCTCGATGGAGTATAGTTCTTTTCTGTGCATTCCTTATGCCCCCGGAAATTCTATAACGTAAACGAGATAAAGAAAAGAAAAAAAGCCGCAAATACGAAAAAATAATCCTTGAAGGCGAGTTTTGGCGGCTCAGGCGTTATCAGGGAGCCGCCAAAACCCCTCGCCCTCATGGCCATCGAGACCTCTTCTGCCGTGGCAAACGACCTCTCGAAAAGAAGCGCTGCCCCAAAACCGGCCCACCCTGCGGCACCCCTAAATCCTTTGCGGCTGACAACGCGCGCCTTTCTTGCCATGCTGAAATCCTCCATAAACCTCGCTACCACGAACACGTAGCGAAAAGCCATGAAAAGAGCCGATGTAAATAGCGCGGGCAGCGGCAGCGCGCCAAAACCTTCGAAAAGTTCCTCCTCTTTTGTGGTCAACAGAAGAAGCGCAACGAACGAGGCCATGACAAAAACCCTCAAAACAAGCTTCGATAAAATCAGCGCGCCGTCAACGGTTACGACAAGTTCTTGCGGATAAAACGCCACGGAGTAGAGCTCTGCTCCGGGCGTAAAAAACGAGAACGCCACAGGAAGCGCGACGATGAACGTAAAAAGCGCCGGCACGACTACTCTCCTGGCAACAGCGCGAAGCGTAAGCGATGACATCCACGCAAGGAACACCGCAAGCCACAAAAAGGCCAGCAGCGGCTCAAACTCGTTTACAACGCCTGCGGCTGCCGTAACTGCAGCAAGCCCCGCTATCTTTGCCCTCGCGTCCACGCGCTGAAGAAGCCCGAGCCGTACGGCAAAGGAATGCGCGCCGAATACAGAGCGCAAAAAAGCGGCTGCGGCCTTAAGGTTGGCCTCGACCACTCCGGCCCCAAGCCTTTTGCCGCGTTCGTAAGACGGCCGTTTTCCGGTAAGCCAGCCCGGCACTATCATCTTTTTCTCCTGAACCTTTCAACAACATACATAAGAAGCACTATCGCCATGCTGCCAAACACCGCAGAGGCTATGTACTCAACCACCGGCATCGAGCCGGAAACAGTATAATCCGGGATAACGCCGCTCCAAAACTCGCCCCAGCGCCGTATGCCTTCGGGCACGTACCCAAGCCTTGCTTCAATTTCGGCAATACTCCACTCGCCCCATGCCGCGTCCTTTGCAATGAGCCCGAGCGGGGTAAATACCGCAAGCACTATAATTGCCGATACCAGCCGATTCCTTTTTACCATGAGCGCATCCGTAATATCAACAAACGTCCCCTTCTTCATAAGCAGGGCAACTACGAGCGCGGTCATGAGCCCCTCGGCAGGAGCGACGATTAAAAGATGCGGCGCCATCACGGCCGTAAGCGTAACCTTCAAGGGGTAGGGCGCGTAGAGCGGAACCCCGGCATCCGAGACCGAAAGGATTGGCTGCACGCCAAGCTCCATTGCCGTAAGGAACGCCGAGACAGAAGATGCCAGGTACGCGGCAATAAAGGCCGCGATTGCGCTCATTCTAACGCTTCCCCTGCCTCCCGATAAAAGCCCGAACACGTGCGCCGAGATAACGGCCATCACAAGAGCGATGTTGAAGGCGTTTACGCCGTATGTGGTGATGCCGCCGTCGGCGAATACGACGGCCTGAAGAAGAAGGGCGATGCTCACTGCGGCAACGGCCGGCCATGGCCCGAGCATTATGGCCAGTATGGCCGTGCCTGCCACGTGCGCGCTCGTGGCGCCGGGAAGAGGAAAATTAAACATCATTATGACAAATGAGAACGCTGCGCCAAGGGCAACCAGCGGGGCCTTGAGAAAGGCGTCTTCGCCATCTTTACGCGGTTTTCTAAAGGCCATGTACCAGGCAGGCAGCATTGCCGCGTAGAACGCGCCGCAGGTAGCGGGGCTAAGATATCCGTCCGGTATGTGCATTAAACGGCAAAACCTCCATTATATATCGAACACGGCGCAGACCGCATAAACCAAAGAACCCCTCTTCCGTAAAAAGAGGGGTTCTCCCTGTAAATGCGGCGCACGGCCCATGCATATTTTATAACCTCAAAGGCCGCGCCGTGTCAAGACGTTACCGCTATATCTATATATGTTCGAGCGAGAGCACGTTACTATCGAAAAGCATGGTCTTTAGCTTCCTTATGGCCCTGCCCTCTATCTGGCGGATACGCTCCCTTGTTACGCCGAATTTTTTACCTATATCGTCGAGGGTAAGGGGCTCTGTGCCAAAGCCAAAGCGCAGCGTTATCACTTCCCTTTCGTTACCTTCGAGCTTCCCTATCCACTCCCTTAGCCTCTTGCCGCTTACCGCTCTGCTTACCTCGGCCTCGGGGTCGAGCGCTGCGTCGTCTGCCATCTTATCAAGAAGCGTTCTGTCGTCATCGCCCGAGAGCTCTGCATCCACCGAGCTTTGCCTGACGTTCACGCTCTCTAACTTCTCTATATAATCGCGCCCTATGGCAAGAAGCTTTGAGAGCTCTTCCTTAGACGGCTCCCTGTTTGTCTTTGCCGAGAATTCAGCCCTTGTCCTGCTTATCTTGTTTATCTCTCCGTGCACGTGCACCGGCATTCTAACGACAAGGGCCTGGTTCATAAGCGCCCTGTCTACCGCCTGCCGTATCCAGTACGTCGCGTAGGTCGAGAAACGAAACTTGAGGGACGGGTCGAACTTCTCAACGGCCCTTATAAGCCCTATGTTGCCCTCTTCTATGAGGTCCTGCACGCTAAGGCCCTTGTTGGCGTAGCGCCTGGCTATGCCGATAACGAGCCTTAAGTTCGAGAGTATCATCCGCTCGCGCGCCTCTTTATCGCCCTTCTTCGCCCTGACTGCGAGCATCGATTCCTCATCCGCACTGAGAAGCGGGTACTTTCTTACGTGCCTGAAGTAAGAGAGCAGGGCATCCGGTATCGCTTGAGTGGTCGAATCGTCGTTTTCGCGTTCTTCATCGCTTGCGTAATTGTAGTGTCCCATGGCTGGCCTCCTTAAATTACCCTGCATCCCTTATTTCAAGCATCTTCTTCGCGGCGCGCTTTAAGCGCCGCGAAGAAGAACCCGGCTCCTAATACTTCGAAGAAGCGTACTTCTTAAGCCCCTTCTCATCTGGCTTCATGCCGTCAGCGCCCTTTTTCCAATCGGCAGGGCAGACCTCGCCGTGCTTCTCAACGAACTGGATGGCGTCTATGATTCTCAGTATCTCGTCCACGTTCCTTCCAAGCGGAAGGTCGTTTATGGTTATATGCTTTATGGTCTGGTCCTTGTCGAGTATGAAAACACCCCTTAGAGCGATGCCCGGCTTCTCAAGAAGCACGCCGTAGTTTCTGGCAATGCTTTTATCAAGATCGGCAACGAGCGGGAAGGCGACTTCTCCGATGCCGCCCTGATTACGCGCGGTATTTCTCCACGCATTATGCGAGAAGTGGCTGTCTACAGAGATGCCAACTACCTCTGCGCCTTTGTCCTTGAATTCCTTGATCCTGTCGCTAAGCGCGATAAGCTCGGTCGGGCACACGAAGGTGAAATCGAGCGGATAAAAGAACAGCACCGTGTACTTGCCCTTAAAATCCGTAAGCTTTAATTCCTTCATCGTTCCGTCTGCGTGAACCGCCTGCGCCGCGAACTCAGGAGCCTTGCCCTGCACTCTTGCCTCTGACATTTTGATACCCTCCTTATTAGTGTGTTTTATT
Organism: Deltaproteobacteria bacterium; assembly: GCA_029858205.1. Lineage (NCBI taxonomy): Bacteria > Pseudomonadati > Myxococcota > Myxococcia > Deltaproteobacteria bacterium. Next base: position 185,555 of record JAOUFM010000002.1, read on the forward strand.
TTTATGCTTCTCTATCCCTTATATACTACCTGACCTCGGGCCTCGGCGTTGAAGCAACCGAAGGCGGAAGGGCCGGCATCCTGACTACCGGATGCTCGCCTGTAAGCGCCTTTATGAAGGCTACGATATCCGCCGTCTCCTCGTCTGTAAGGTCCTTATTAAGCTGCTTCTTGCCCATTATCTTTACGGCCTCTTCAAGCGTCCATACGCTGCCGTCGTGGAAGTACGGGTACGTAAGTTCTGCGTTACGAAGGGACGCGACCCTGAAACTCTTCTTATCTGCCTCTTTCTTTGTAACGCTAAAGCGGCCCTCGTCGCTGCCGTAGTCGAAAGAAGTAAACTTTGCTCCGCCGACATTAACTCCGTTGTGGCATGCCACACAACCTTTATCGACAAAGAGCTTAAGCCCGTTCTTCTCGGCCTTCGAGAGAGCGCCGTCCTTGCCCTTAAGATACGCGTCAAAGCGCGAAGGGGTTATAAGGGTTCTCTCGAACGCGGCTATTGCGCGCGCGACGTTCTTATAATTAAGCGGCTCGGCGTCATCCGGAAACGCCTTCCTGAAAAGTTTTTTGTACTGGTCGATGGAGCCAAGCCTCTCAAGCACAAGGGCCTCGTTCGAACCCATCTCTCCCGGGTTAAGTATCGGCCCGCCTGCCTGCTCTTCTACGTCCTTTGCCCTGCCGTCCCAGAACTGCGTTCCGTTTAGGGCCGCGTTAAATACCGTAGGAGCGTTCCTTGGCCCTATCTGCCAGCCGTGGCCTATGGAGGTCGAAAGGTTATCTACGCCGCCGGTTGAGATGTTATGGCAGGAATTGCAGCTTAGAAAGCCGCTCTTCGATAGCCTAGGATCCATGAAGAGCATCTTCCCCAGTTCCTCCCTTGCGCCGTTTGACTTATCGGCCGCATTCTCGGCAATGCCGTCGGTAAGAGGCTTAAAGTGCCCCTTCACCGCGTCCTTTGCCAAAACGTCCTCTGCGCCAAAGAAAGCAAACGCCGTAACCGCTACTGCAAGTAATATATTCTTCATCATATCCCTCCCCTTTTTTTGTTTTTCTCCATGCAAGATGCGCAAACTCCGAAAAAATTGACCTGCCTTGAAGAAACCTTGAACCCCATGAGTTCGTCTTCGTTCACCTTAAGGGCATTTGAGAAATCGGCGTCAACGTCCATTATCCTGCCGCATGAGGTGCAGATGACATGGTTATGCGGCTCGCACCTGGTCTCGTAGTGGCGCCTGTCTCTGTCGATATTGACCTCGCATAAAAGCCCCTTTGTCTTGAGGGCCTCGACAGTGTTATAAACGGTTGCAAACGAAACGCTTGGGTACTTTTTCTTTATGGCCTTGAATATATCGTCCGCAGTCGGATGCTTAAGGTTGCCCTCGAGGAACTCGAGTATCGCAATGCGCTGCGGGGTCATCTTTATGCCAAGACCGCGGTATCTACCTATGTCTATCTTCATATGAGCATAGCCCTGAATTAACGTTTTTTAATAAACTAAAATGGCTTCAATTTGATATCAACTCTTATCTTAGAATTACTATAATCTACCTTGTCTCCCTTGTCAAGCTTTTTTGTGGGGGGATGGACGCAGAGCAACCATGACATATATCATTGACCAAAGCCCCTCTATTTGAGAAAATCTATCTATAGAAAAAATCGCGGTACCAAGGAGGATAGATGCTTTTTTCCATACTGCACATACTGCACGTGCTCGCTGTTATTGCATGGATAGGCGGGCTTGCCTTTATAACGATAGTGGCCCTTCCGATGGTCATAAAGATGCCGGACGCGCTCCAAAAGGTTCTTCTCTTTAGCCGCATAGAGCACAGGTTCGCGCCTCTTGCGAGGGTCTATAACGCTGTTACAGGCATCACTGGCTTTGCCATGCTCTATATGGCAGGGTGGCAAAGCATAGTGTTTACAAAAGAAGGCCTTGGGCTCCTTATCATGATGGTAATCTGGTTTTTCTGGGCAGTGATGCTATTTGGGCTCGAGCCGCTTGTCATAAGAAAGATGCTCGATAAGATGATGGCCGGGGATAAGAAAATAGATATAGAGACTATATTCTCGCGGATGAACGCGCTCCACTACGTGCTGCTCTTTGTCTCGCTCGTTGCGAGCGCTGCGGGGATAGTTTTCGCGCACAGGTATTCTTTTTAAAGGGTCCTTTCCCTGACAGCGCGCTACCCAGGCCCTCTATCTTCATGAGGGCCTTTTTTATCGAAAGCCCTCCTGAATATCCCCCAATCGAACCCTTTGCAACGACCCTGTGGCACGGTATTATTATGGGTATCGGGTTTTTGCCGCAGGCAGAACCCACTGCGCGCGCCGCACCAGCGTTACCAAGAGAGCGCGCTATGTCGCCGTAGGTCGTTACATGACCGTAAGGGATTCGAGATATCTCTTTCCAAACCGCCTTTTCAAAGGCGCTGCCAGCGGGCTTTAGCCTTAAGGAAGAGAACTTCTCGCGCTCTCCTGAAAAATATCTTTTAAGCGCCAAAGCCGCCTTCCTGGCCTCATGTTGAGCATCGGCGGCAAAACACCCCTGCGCTCCTCCAATCGAGACCTCTACAACAAAGCCGTCTTTTACAACAACGCTGACGCTGCCAACTGGCGTATCGGCAATGCTTACGGAATCCGACACTGAGCCGTCCGAAGCCTTTATCGTGCGTTTGACTGCCATAGCGCGATTATACCAGAACTACTCCAGGAAAACATCGTGCGCCGAAAAAAATGTGCGGGGATATTGGTCTTGAGAGATTAGGGCGGAAAATACCTACTGCGCAAGCGTTTCGCCGGACGGCCTGATGGAGGCCACCTCGGTTACGGTCTTTGTCGAGAGCTTTGCCACAAGCCCTGTTTTTGCCGCATTGAAGGCTGCAAGGTCGCTGTCCTTAAGCTTCTTTGCCGGCGGGCTCTTTATGCCAAGCGGATTTACGAGGGCGCCGTTGATGCGTATCTCGTAGTGCAGGTGCGGCCCCGTGGATATGCCTGTTGAGCCCACGTACCCCACGACATCGCCCTGCTCGATACGCCGGCCCTTACGAACGTCTCCGGATATCCTTGATAAATGCCCATAAGAGGTCGAGTACGCCGCGTTGTGCTTTACGACCACAACATTGCCATACCCACCCTTCCACCCCGCGTACTCAACGCGCCCGGCCCCGGCCGACTCAACAGGGGTGCCTGTTGGGGCGGCGTAATCTATGCCGTGGTGCGGCCTGAAACGTTTCAAAATTGGATGATACCGGTTACGCGAAAAATAGCTCGATACGCGGCGGTACCTTAGCGGGGACTTAAGAAGCGCCCTCGCAACACTCGTGCCATCGGCGTCGTAGTAACCGCCCTTGCCGGTTGAATCGACAAAGTAAAAGGCGGAGAATTTTTTACCGTCATTAACTATCTCAGCCGCCATCACACGTCCGGTGGAAACGTATCTCGTAAATTCCTCTGTTCCGGGCTCCCTTGCATAAACGTTTTCGTAGACAACGGAGAAGGAATCGCCGGTTCTTATATCGGTTGAGAAGTCCACGTCCCAGGCGAATATATCGGAGAGTTCCATGATGATTTTCGGATTAACTCCCGCGCCAAGCGCCGACTCATACAAAGAGCTCGATATGACGCCGCCCTTTATCTCGGTTATAACGCTGCTCTCGAGTTCCAGCATGCGCGCGCCGTATCCGGCCTCGCCCTTCTCGACCCTTACGCCGTGAAGAGAGTCATAGTAATATTCAACGCTTTTGAATTCGGCATCGAGGAACTCAGCCTTAAGCGTATCGCCTTCCTTAAGTTTACGCAAATCATAATGCTCGCCAAAACGTGCTATCACGGCCCTGGCTTCGGCATCGGATATACCAAGGCCCGTAAGAACACCAAAAAAAGTATCGCGCCTGCCGACTATCGCCTCTTTGGTGTTTACAGGCCTCAGAGGCATGTCCCTGGACAGGCGAAGCGCTTCGACACCGCTCGATATAAGCGCCGATGCCGAGGGCCCTGCGCTCATAAGCGTAAACACAAGCGCTGCAGCTGTGCCAAGCACGAATGTCATGAGGGCCCACTTTTTAAGGAATCCTTTGGAAGGAACAATCCGGCTTATTATCTTCTGCCGGTCGGTGGAGAGTCTTGAATCTTTTTTGAAGTAATAATCCATCTAAGGGGCTACCCCGGGATGTTTCTCAGGATTTTCGGACTGTTAGGGCCAATACCGCAGAGGCCATTATAAATAATACCCTGATTCCCCTGATAAGTCAAGGTGTTACGGCAAAAAAGCAAGCGGCTTTCCGTAAGGAAGACCGCCTGCAGAAACAATCATCATAAAACACCGATGACGTGTGTTACTTATGGCACGAATTACAAAGCTGCGTTTCCTCCTTACGAAGCATGTTGGAGAAATTGCCGCCATGCGCCGGGTGACAGGTCGTGCACATGATGTTGCCTGCGGCGTCATAAGGCAAATCCTTGCTCTGCGTGGTTTTTCCCCATCTGACAACGCCTATCGGATGAACAGTCTTCTTATGTATCTGACCTGCGTGACACGCTTCGCACGCCGACATATTGGCGTCAAGAAGCTTTTTAAGCCCTGGGTAATGCGGCTGGTCGCTGCTGCGCGCCTCGGACGTCTGCGTCTCGCTTAACTCCACTGTAGCCTTTGCGCGCTTATTGACCTTCCATTTAACAACCACCTTGCTCCCCGCCTTTACCACCTCAAAGCCCTTCACCGCCGGATATGCCTTTGCCTTAGTGTCATTACTTTTCTGCGAAAACGGCTTATCGACTTTGAATTTTATTATATCGGAAGCCGCGATATTGCCGAATACATCCTCCGACGACACCACCATATAATAAGTCTCCCCAGGAGAAAGCCTGTCGAGAGAGACCTTATGCCTGTTCAGATACACATTCACCTCTCCAGCATTCACTGCCAAAGTACCGAGCTTCTTCGTCTTTCCGTAATCGACCTTTGACCCGGCCGGCGTATCGGTATCCCATTCAACAACGGCGCTATAAAAAAGCCCGCTGGACACTTCGCTTATCCTCACATTCGAGATCACCGGCATTACGTTTTTATCGGAAAGAGAGCCTTCCTGCTCCCCACCCACAACATTTACCGGCTTTACCGCCGCCTGTTTGGACATGTCGTCCGTTACCCTGAACCCTATGGCATAGGAAACGCCCTTCTTCAGCTCCACTACCGCCATACCCTCCTCGGCAGGCGTCTCGACATTCATCTTTACTGGTTTGCCCTTGGGCTCTATGTGGCATACTGCGCAGGAGGTATCCGCCTTCGGATGCGGAACACTGTACTTGCTCATCTGCGTCAGCACCTTGCTGTGGCACTCAAGGCACGGATTGCCGGAAGTGCTGCCTTTAACGGCCTCGGCCTTACCTGCATCCACCTTGCCGTCTTCGGCGCCTTCTACAGGCGCTGTAACGCTAAGCTCCGTCTCGTTGACGGTGCTGTTTAAATAATTTGCTGGTATCTCTATCGGCCTTGTCGGCGCAGCCCCGGCCTTAACGCCTGTCATGTAGCCAGGCTCTATTACCACCTCGCCGGAAACAGCCGGATTGGAGCTCTTTACCGCAACCTTGCCCTCTATGCCAAGTATTCTCGTTTCCTCTCCGGTATCCTTTACTATAAAATCAGTGCCCTTTATGCCTGCAACCGCAGTAGCGGTCTCGATTCTGAAGTTCGAGTCCTTGGAACCAAAGAAGCGACTTACTATGGACCTCATCGTCCCTCTCGACATACTTATGACGGAAACACGCTCCTTCTTTGCCGGCTCAACGGCATATCCCTTCATCGTGATGGTAGAGTTCTCGGCAAGGGACAATATGGTATCGTCCTTCATCAGAAGCTTTGCCTTTGAAGACGAAGAGGTAACGACCGTGTCGCCGACAAATACCATCTCCTGCCGTTTGACCTGCACCCTTTCGCCGCCCTTGCGCTCTATTAAAACAATACCGCTCCACGACACTACCGCGCCGGCAGTGACCTTCTTGGTTGCCGCATAAACGGAGACCGCAACACAAACCACGGCAACAAGCGCAACAACTACGGCAAAAAAACCTTTTTTTGCGCCATAATAGGATTTCGTCATATCGCATTTCCTCCCTGCAAGATTGATTAAAACAAGACCGGATGCCGGCAACACTTACTGCCGACGCATTGAAAAAATTGAAAGGAATAGACCAGCTCTAGGACACATAATACCTAAAACAAACGCATTAGTCAAGGTGTAGCGCCTGCCGCAAAAAACCGGGGCCGTTTATACAAACGGCCCCGGTAAAAACCAAGCAACATCTGCCTGGCCCGCACCCTACTTATTGTGGCAGGAATCACAGAGTAACGACTCTTCGTCGCGAAGCATCTTGTCGAACTGCCCGCCATGTCCGGGATGACAGGTCGAGCACATGATATTGCCGGACGCGTCATACGGCAGCTTGGGATTTTTCTTCGCCATCACCCATCTCATGGATCCTACCGGATGACCGGTCTGTTTATGAGAACCGCCCCCGTGGCACGTATTGCAGGCATCAACGCCGACGGCCGCGCCACTTTTGAACCCGGGATAATGCGGCTTATCCTTGGTTCTCACCTCACTCTCCTTTAACTCAACGGCCACCTTCACTCTCTTATTTGCGCCCCAGCTAAGGACCGGCTTCCCTCCGGCATTAACCAGCTTAACCCCTTTTAGTTCCGGCGGCAATGCCGCATTCGGATCCTCGTCGATATTGGCAAATGGTTTTTCAACAAGGAACTTGATTGCCTGAGAAAGCACCGCCTTGCCGAAAATATCCTGAGACTCGGCAGATATATAATACGTCTCGCCGGACTTGAGCCTGTCGAGCCTTATCCTGTGACGCATAAGATAAACAGAATCTCCGGCTTGGCTTCTCACTATCGTCCCAAGCGTCTCTGTTTTGCCAAAATTCACCTTTGCCCTCGTCGGCTTATTCGTGTCCCACTCGACCACGGCCGCAAAAAACATGCCTGCCACAACCTCCGTTACCCTGAGGTTCGAAATAACCGGGGCGCTACCGTCATCAACCAAGCCAGGGGCGCCGCTGCCAGAAGCAACGACAATAGGGCCGGCCGAAGCCGTTCGCGCCACTCCATCCGTAAGCTTTATCGTTACATCATATGCGATACCATCATTAAGAGCCATGTCTATCAAGCCTCCGTCCGTAAAAATATCGGCGGACAGGACAACCGGCTTATCGAACGGCAACAAATGACATACGATGCACGATTCATCGCTCTTTGGATGCGGAATCCTGAAGGTAACCATTTTCTCCCTCACAGGAGCGTGACACTCGATACAAGATATGCTTTCTACCGTCTGGGCGCCAAACTCCTCGCCCCCTGCGGCAGATGCCGCAGCATCACTTACCTCTGTAACGCTTATATCCGTTGAGTTCAAGAGCTGATCCAGATAACCATCTGGGATATCGACCGGCTCCGTCGGCGGCTTGCCCTGGGTAACGGTAGTCATCTTCATGGTTTCCACATCGACCGTGCCTACAACATTAGGGTCGACATTCGTAACGGTAACGATCGAAGAAAGCACAAGCACCTCGGTTTCACCGTTCTCTTTAACCACCTGTAACCAGCCGGTACCCTTTGCGCCGGCGACCGCGGTCGGAGATTCGACGCTGAACTTGGAATCCGCCCCCCCGAAGAAGCGGCCCGCATAGGTTCTCAAAACTCCCCTTGTCATTTTAATGCGTGTCGTGCGCACGTTCTTCGTGCTGTCGACAGCATAACCCTCTATCTTAAAGACCGTCTTGGCGGAAAGCGCCATAACCGTATCGTCCTTCATCAAGAGCTTCGCCATCGAGCCCTCCATGGTCTCTATGGTATCGCCCTCGTACAATGTCTCCTGGCGCTCCACCTCGGCCTTGCCGCCGGCAGCGCGCTCTATATACACGCTTCCTTTCCATGAAATAACGGCTCCGGCCGACACCTTCTTTTGCGCCGAATAAGTTGCCGCAACCAGCAGGAACACGGCAAGCACCGCCAAGCCTACAACTCCTTTGAACTTCAGAAAACCTCGCGCAGATAGCGCCATCGCACGCTTCCTCCTCGTCATTTGTGTTTGCCAAACTCTTGTACAAGACCCGGTATGAATATACTCGTCCGCGCCCGGATAAAAACCATACATGCGGACCTCGCCCCGAAACCCTTCTTAAAATAACACTGCGCACCCCCGGCCCGTTCCTAGCCGCTTACCTGCGCAGGCAGTTTATTTTCCCTTTCCCTTGGCGCCGCCCTTAGTTTTCTCGTCTTCCTTATCGGTCACTGCGGTAACGCTTATCTCCGTATTAGCCATTGCCTTACTGAGCTTATCTGCGGCCGCAACCGCCGGCTCGGAGGGCGCCTTGGCCTTTTTAATTTCGGTCACAGTACCTGCCGCTGCCATTACTCCTCCGGTTATGTTTGGGTCGGAGCTTGTCACCGCCACCTTGCCCTTAAAAACAACAACGGCGGCATCGGCATCGGTACCGGTCACTGCAAAGTCGGCGCCGTTTGCCACAACTGACGACACCTCGGACCCAACAGAGACATCCGAGCTCTTGGACTCCGGCAAAGCGCTTATCACGGCGCGCACAGAGCCTTTCTTAACCTTAACAAAACAGCTACGTTCGCGCTTCTTCGTATCAACGACATAGCTTGTAACCTCGACAGTCGTCTTTGGGGCCAGCGACAACACAGAATCGTCTTTCATGAAAAGCTTCGCCCTTGCGCCGTCGGCCGTAACAACGGCATCGCCCACATACACAGTCTCCTGCCCCTTGACCTTGATTGTCTCGCTCTCGGAACGGACTATTTGAACATCCCCGGTCCAGGACACGAGCATCCCTGCTGAAACGGTTTTTTCGCCGGCAAAGGCCTGGCCAACGCCCATTGACATGACAAACACCGCCAACAAAACGGCAAAAACAACCCGCCTTAAACTCCTTGCACCAGGCATCATAACACACCTCTTCCTATTCAATTGTATTTGGGTAAATCGGGGTAAAACCTTTACTAACGCTGCTCTATACTTGTATAACGCACACCGTGGCTGCCGGTGTATTTCTGTGTAGGCCGAAAAATCCTGTTCGTTCTTAGCTGCTCGACCCAGTGCGCGAGCCATCCGCTCACGCGCCCCATCGCAAATATGGGGGTAAAAAGCTCTGACGGTATGCCTATGCCCTTAAAGAGCACGCCCGAGTAGAAATCAACGTTTGGGTATAACTTCTTATGCGAAAGCCTTTCTAGCACAACGCGCTCTATTTCCTCGGCTATCTCGAGCATCGCTGCGAGCCCCGATGCGCCTCCGGAGGAAAAAAGCCTTTTCGCGTATAATTGCATCACAAGGGCCCTCGGATCCTTTGTCTTGTATATCCGATGCCCAACGCCCATTATCTTTTCTTTTTTATCTATCTTGGTGCCTATGTAAGCGGCCGCTGCTGCTTTGTCGCCTATCGAATCGAGCATCTTTACCACTTCTTCGTTCGCGCCGCCGTGAAGCGGCCCTGAAAGAGTCCCTATTGCCGAGGACACTATCGTGTACGGATCGGCAAGGGTGGAACCGACAACGCGCGCGCTAAATGTTGAAGCGTTCATCGTATGGTCGGCGTGAAGTATCAAGACGACGTCGATGATGCGCTCGGTCAGTTCATCGGGCTCTTTCTCAAAGAGCATGTAGTAAAAATTCGCGGCAAAGCTTAAATCGTTACGCGGCGCGATAGGGGCATCGCCGTGCCTTAGTCTGTGGCACGCGGCAACTATCGTCGGCATCTTGGCGATTAGCCTTACAATCGACCAATAGCGCGTTTCCTCGTTTAGCACGTCCCTTGCCGGGTAATACATACCCATGGCCGAGGTAACGGCCTGAAGATACTCCATGGGGTGCCCGTTCTCAGGCAGACACTCCATCATACGCTGAATCTTCAGCTTAAGCCGCGTATGCACGCGTATGTCGCTTGTAAATCTGTCGAGTTCTGCCCGTGCGGGCAGCTTGCCAAAAACCAGAAGATATGACGTTTCAAGGAACGTGCTCTTCTCGGCAAGCTCCTCTATGGGTATGCCTCGGTACTCGAGTATCCCTTTGTCGCCGTCTATGAAGCTTACGGCAGACTCGGCTGCTGGTATGCCCTCAAGCCCTGGCACGACATCCATAAGAAGTTCTTCCATAACATTACACTCTCACAAATAACCAACCCAAAAACTGAACTTTCAGGATGTGTAGGATGTATTTATTCTAATTTTCTGGTCACCAAAAGTCAAGCGCTTACTACAACCACCAGTTAAAACCTGCGCATAAGGCCATTGACAGGGGCGCCATGCTCGCATATCATAAGGTGGCGTAAATAACCGTCCGCATAAAAACCGTCCGGAGACGACACCAGGCAATGCGTAGCATAATAGCAACCACCATACTTATCGCAGCAATCTTAACCCCGCTTGGTTCCTTTGCAAAAGACGAAGCTACAAAAGGCCGCATCACAGTAAAGGCCGGCACAGCCTCCCCTGCCGGATTCATGCAGACCCCAAACGGCGGTAAGGACGCCTCCGCAAGCCTTAAGCGGCCGACAATACGCGAGTTCGGGGTAAAAAACAGCATCCCGGTCTACGAGATATCCGCCCAAACAACGCTCGCCCCGTACTCCGTGTACGCAAGGGCAGAGCTTATACGCATACAAAGCTGGCACGTGCTTGAGAGCGATTTGGAGTGCAGGATATACTTTGCCGCAGGCAAGCGTATCAGGACGCATCTTCTGTTCGACACCTACGGTCTCGGCGTAAAACGCGACTTCGAACTTTTCACCCCAAAGGCAGAGGTTACACTCCTTAGCTACTCGATAAAGCTCGAATCCGACGGCTGGATGGAGTTCGCGCGCCGCTCATACACCAAGGCAGCCCTTAGGGTAGGCGCTGAAAAACGCTTCAATGCCCCGGGCGGCGAACTCTACATCGACCTCATGGGCTCGGTGCCTCTACCCTACACTCCCAACATCACGGAAGCCTCAGTTGGCTATGATATGCACTTTTTCGAAAAATCGCTTACAGCGGGCATAGCGGCCAAGTACCAACTCTCCGAGTACGAAGACAAGCAGCCCATAGCAAACCATGTAAAGCTCGAGCTCAAAAAAGCAGTTTTTCTTTCTCTCGGGTATTCGTTCTAAGAGCTTGACCACGCCGTTTTAAGCAATATACTTTAATAAAGAAAGGAGGCTGTCTATGAAAAAAATCCTTATCACCCTTGCGCCCGGGTTCGAGGAAATCGAGGCGCTAGCAACAGCCGACATACTTAGAAGGGCCTCTGCCAATGTAACACTCGCGTCCACTGTAAGCGGCCCGGTAGAAGGAAGAAACGGCATCAAGGTGCTTGCCGATACCACCCTCGATGAAGCGGCAAAACACGACTATGACATTATAATACTTCCGGGCGGCGCAAAGGGCACGGAGAATTTGAAGGCAGACAAGCGCGTAAAAGAACTCATAACGAAACAGGCGGCATCCGGAAAACTCCTTGCCGCAATATGCGCGGCACCTACTATACTCTCGGCAGCAGGGCTGCTAAAGGGCCGCAAGGTCACATCGCACCCATCTGTAAGAAAATCGCTCGATGCCGCTAAAGTTACAGATGACAGGGTCGTTATAGACTCCAACATAATAACCAGCCAGGGCCCCGGAACAACGCTCGAGTTCGCGTTCGCTCTCGTTGAGATACTCTACGGCAAGGAAAAGGCTACGGAAGTAAACTCAGGGGTTCTGGCAAGGCTCTGACATATTCCACAAAAAAACGGGCGCAGCATGCGCCGCGCCCGGATGATACCGCCTTAACGGCCTACACCTTTTCGCCGCTAAAAAACGCCCAGTACCCGGCAGCCAGGCCCCAGACCGCGTTAAATGCAAGAACAAACGCGGGGGTCGTGTACCCGAGCTCTATTCCCAGAACCCCCTTGTCCATGACAAACGGATACACGTAGAAAAGCTGCAAGGCCGATGGCACCACACTCACGATAAGGCCTTTTCTAAGAGTGCTCCAGTCTTTCGGAAAAGGAAGGAAAAAGAGCATGGCCCACACCCCGCCCCATACTATCTTTGGCAGGAGATACGCCTCGCTAAGCTTGGACGACACCTTATAGCCGAATGCGAGCTTTGTATCCCCCATTCCGGCTGCCCAGAAAAGCAGCGCGTTTACAAGGCCGCCTACTGCGCCTGCGGCAAAGAATACGGATATACGCTTAAGCATGAAAGAACCTCCGTTTTGAGCTGATATTCAATCCTTAAAAAGTATATATCAACACAGCGCCGCCTGCAACAGCAATAAAAATATGGTGTTTGGCAATAATTACGGTATATAATAATTCGACTGAAAACTATCACTCTGCCAACAGACCAATGGAAATAAAAGCAGCCATAATAGGCCCGGGCAGGCAGCATAACGGCACCGGAGAGTACGTCGCGAAGTACCTTCGCTCACTTGGCGTAGAGGTAACGGACATTGCCGCAACTTCGGCTGCGAGCGCGAAGGCGCACGCGATAGCCCTACGAGACAAATATGGCATCGAAGCAGCGGCGCACGCGAACACAGAAGAGCTGTTTAAGAACGGCTCATTCAACGCCGTTGCCATATGCACGCCTACCGAGGCGCATGAAAAGGACATACTTCTCGCGCTAAAGCACAATAAGCACGTGTTCTCGGAAAAGCCCCTTATCTGGGGCAAGAACATGGCGCCGAGGGCGGCCGAAATAGTCAAAAATTTCTATTCATCTTCCCTTGTTTTGCATTATAATGTTCAATGGACATACGCGCTTAAATATTATGACAGGCTATACGGCAAGATAGCGCCAAAGGACGTTCTCTCGCTCGAGGTTAATCTTTCGCCGTCTAAGCCCGACGCCAAGTTCATGATAAAGGAAGCGGCGCCGCACGCAAACAGCATTGCCCTGGCCCTTGGGCTAAAGGGTGCGGACAGCCTCAAGATAAGCGGCAAAAATAACGGGATGGAGATTTCCTTTAAAACAAAGAACCAGGGCGGCAGGGATACAGACGTAAGATACGTCTTTAAATGCAAAGAAACGCAGCCGCGGCCCGCGTCCTTTACGATAAACAACAATACCGTAAGGCGCGAAGTAGACATGCACGGGTATAAGACGTTTTTCTGCTCTGACACGGAAAGAATAGAAATACCCGACCTGCTCCTCGACTCTGTAAGCGATTTTATCAAAAAGGTCAGGGACGCCAAAAACGGCAAAGTGGAAGAAGAAACCGCGATAACGGAAAACATGCGGCTCCTGGAAAAAATTTACGAGGCATATTGTGCAAAGGCATAGCATACACAGGTTCGCGGACAAACTCAGGCAGGATAAGGTATTCGCCTACACAAAGCGGAACATCGAGGCCGTAAAAAACGAAGGCCACGGCTCCATTGGCTCGCTCTTTTCATCGGAGAACGGCCGCCTGTGCTCTCCTGTGTCGATCAATATAGACCTGACACTTGCATGCAACTATAGATGCCCGCACTGCATAGATAAGCGCATAATAAACACATCGAAACAGATACCATTCGAGAATATCGTCTCTACCCTTACCACCCTAAGGCTTGCCGGGCTTAGAACGGTCATCATAATCGGCGGCGGAGAGCCAACACTCCATACGCGCTTTAGCGACGTTGTAAAGACAGCCAAGCTTCTCGGGCTTCGCATAGCGATAGTAACCAACGGCAGCAACCACGAGAAAATACTAGCCGTTGCCGGATACCTTAAAAAAGGCGACTGGGTAAGGCTCTCGCTCGATTCGGGCACCGAGGAAACATTTAACGCGCTCCATAAGCCACTAAAGAAGACGACCTTAGAAAGCGCGTGCCAGGGCGCTTCTCTTATCAAAAAAGCCAACCCCGAGGTCCAACTCGGCTTCTCGTTCGTGGTCATCACGCCGGAAACCATCGAATTCGACTCCTCGCTAACGGTAAACTACAAAGAGCTCGAGGCCGCAGCATCTATCGCCAAAAAGCACGGCTTCGACTACATATCGTTTAAGCCCTACCTTGTCCGCGACAAGGAAGGAAAGGAAACCATCCCCTACTTCACCGATAAAAAAAGCAGGGAAGTAAGCACAGTTGACGTGCTTAAAAAGTGCTTTAAGGCGGCCGAGAGGCACAAAGGAAAATCCTTCCAGGTAATAGCAAGCGTAAACCTCCTTAACATGCTCGATAAGGACAAATTGAATCTGCAGCCCAGGATGTGCCGCATGCAGGCATTCAGGCAGATAGTAACGCCGCTTGGCATATACGGCTGCCCGGCATACAGGGGCGACGACGTAAACATAATAGAAAATAAAGACGGCTACACAAGTGTCGGGAAGCTCATAAAGACAAGCAAAAAAACGGCCGCAATGATAAGGAACTTCGACGCATCGAAGGAATGCAGGCACATCGAGTGCATATACAACTCGACGAACTGGTGGCTCGAGGCCATGGACAAGGGCACGGCAAAAGGAAAAGAGGCCGCCCCCATCGCCTATACCCAGGACATATTCCTTTAGAAAGGGATTTTACAAATGACGGAAAAAACCGACGACCTTCCTCTAAAACTCGCAGCTGCGTGGATAACCGAGTACGTTGAACTAAGAAAGAATTCCGAGGAAACCGCGAGGCTTCTAAAAGAACGCGCAGACGACTTCGAGACCATACCGGTCCCCAGATCCCTTATACGCGAACTTTGCATAGAGCACGGCATAAAGGAAGACCTCCCGGTCCCGGTGCCGGAGACAAAGAGGGCTGCCATGGAAGCGCTCGTAATAAAGCTCGGATCGTACCTTGAAAAAGGAGACTCATTGGGCATACAGCGGCTCCTTACGAAGGACTATAAGGACGCAAACGGCAGAACAGCCTCTGAGATAAAAAAGGCTTTCGCGGATTTCTTCAAATCAACGGCAAAGAGACGCTTTATTCCGGTAGAAACGCACATCGAGAGCGCAAGGCAGGGAAGCTATACGGTAATTGTGCGCGGAGCATGGGAGGCTGCTGCAAAAGGGGAAAACAACGGCCCAACGCGCGAGTTCTTCACGCTCGTGCTTACCCTAAAAGAC
Source organism: Deltaproteobacteria bacterium (assembly GCA_029858205.1). NCBI lineage: Bacteria > Pseudomonadati > Myxococcota > Myxococcia > Deltaproteobacteria bacterium. The sequence goes on from JAOUFM010000002.1 coordinate 200,643, forward strand.
CAGAAAACAGGCGGCCCAAAAGTAAGCGACATCAAGAATGGCTTCTAAAAAAACCTTCCTCACACAGGGTCTATGTGTATGAAGGCCTTTTCTATGAACGGCAGCTTATGGAGCTCCCGTTCGGTATTTTTCCCTATGGCATGAGAGTCCAGGGTCGAGAGCGCCTTATCCACCTCTATATGCACCTCGACATGTATAAAATGCCCGACGTAATGCGCCCTCACGGTGTTTATGTCGCGAACGCCGCCAACACTCCTTGCAGCAGTCCTTATATCGCTTAACATCTCGGGTGGCGGGGCCTTGCCCATCAGATAATCTATATTCTCCATGCCGATTCTATAACCGGTAATAAGTATCCATATACTTATGACAAGCCCTGCCGCAGGGTCAAGCCACCAGTAGCCCTGCCACGCTCCTACAACACCGATTAACGCGGCCACTGCCACGAACACGTCGCAGAGCGAATCCACTCCGCTTGCGGCTATGGCAGGGCTTCTAACTTCCCTGCCGACCTTACGAAAATACCAGCTCATCGCGCCCTTGGCAACTATGGTCAGAAGCGGCACAAAAAGCGCAAAGGCCCCGACAACTGCCTTCTCCTGGTGCACTATCTTGTCTATCGAGGTCCTTATTATCTCGAACCCGAGTATGCCCGCGAATATGGCAACGACAAGCCCAGCTATGGGCTCGGCGCGTTTGTGGCCGAATGGGTGGCCTTCGTCAGCCTCCTTATCGGATATACGCACGCAGATGAATATTGCTATTGACGATACGGTATCTGTAAGGGAGTTGAATGCCTCGGATAAGAGCGCGACACTTCCCGAGAGAAGAGCGGCAGCGAGCTTTACGGCAAAGAGAGCGGCATTGGCGCCTATGTTGACAATCGTTGCCCAGAATGCCGCGGGGTTCATCTTCTTGGGTACTTTGGCTGTTTGTTCCACTGCCTGCATCCTAACGCCCGTTGGATGACGAATCCAAGGCGTGAGAGAGGCTCTGCCTTGCCACTATATAAAAGCTCTGCGCCCATGCAAGAGGGCAGTTCCAGTTCATCTCGCCTCCGCTATAGAGCTCGGGCACTCTGCCGTCCGGGGTCATTACGGCCTCGAGCTTGTCGATATACCAGGTGGCCTTCTCAACATGCTCCTTGTGCGTGCCAAACACCGCTCCGAGCGTAAATGCCTTCATCGCAAGCTTCGAATGCACGATGCTTAGCCACGCAAACCCAAGCGGCCACTCCGCCTCCCTGCCAAGCGGCGCCGAGGCATCGGCATTGTAGTAGAGGTCTCCCTGATAACGTATGACGCCGTTTGTGCGAACGAGCTGCTCCTCCACATTTTTCACTATCTGCAGGGCCTGCGCATCGCTTACGATGTTATAGGGCCAGACGAGGCTAAGCTGCGCCATGTCAAAGGGCCGCGCCGGGGACTCTGCCGGAAGAAGCTTATTTAACGCATCCCTGCCGTGTTCGATAAACTCCTGGGGCACGGGCAGGTACTCGCTTATGGCAACCTGGTGCGCGTACTTGTAATGATAGTACCCGTCGTCGTGCCACATCGTAAGACCTGCGAGCACAGAGCCTATGCTCGAAGAATGCAGCTCAGGGCCCTCCTCCCAAACCCCGAAGTCAGGGTCAGCGTGCCAGCCAACGGTTGTAAGGTAGAGGATGATGTCCCGAAGTAGTATTAGCGACTCGGCCCTGTCCGTGCCGAGCACGTTATAGCCTTTTTTTATGAGGTCGCCTGTCTTGTATAGAAAGAGGCCGAAGATATCCAACTGATGATGGCCCCACTCGTTTGTGATTTCATCGAGCGTTACCGGGTTCACCCTCGCGTGTATGCACTCTGCTGCGCAGCTTCCCATGAAGTGGCGCTTCCTTGCGCCCGAGGATATCTTGTGGCGGTACTTCTGGAATATCCTCAATATAAGGCGGTAGCTCTCGATTAGCTTATCATAGGCGCCGACGTACTCGTTGGCGTAGGTGGCATACATTATGTCGCGAAGCCAGAAGACGTTATAACGGTCCCCGCCCTTATCTCCCCTGTACGGAGACGCGATGTAGCCGCCGTTTAACTGCCTTAAGTTCTCGAGATGATGATAGGCAAGGATGAGCTTGTCCTTTGGCGACTGGTCGATGAACTTTCTGCCGTTGCCAAAGAGATTAGCTATGTCCTGCGATATTGTCGGTGTATCTGACGTCATAAATATCCCTCGACCGTAATGCCTTACGCTACGCCGGAGTCCATACTTTAAGCGCCCCTGGAAGCACCTTAAACGAGAGCTTTGCCGGGGCAAAGAACGCCTCGCCGTCTATCTGCGCCGGGGAAGCGCCCTCTCTCTCGACCTCTACAAAGGAAGTCTTTATCGCGCGGTAGTGCTTTGAAGAATCTATCGTGCCGCGTAGCAGCTTTATGCCGCAAAACAATGTGCCAAAGAACCCGACACCCTCGACAAGGCAGAGGTCAAGTAGCCCGTCGTCTGGCACGGCCTTTGGCGCGATTACGGCATTACCGCCAAACTCTCTCGTGTTTGCAACCGTTAACATAAGAGGGCTACACTCTATTACCCCGCCGTCGTGCTTTATCTTCACAATTCCTGGCTTATAACCAAAATACGCGGCAAAGGTGATTGGCACGTACGGCAGTATGCCGCGCTTCTTGTACGTCTTTGCCCACTCCGCGTACTTGGAGCTAACGACCGCGTCGAACCCTGCTCCGGCGGTCGAGAAAAAATACCTGTCGTTCATCTGCCCTGCGTCTATGGAACGGACAATGCCGGTCTTTAAGACCTTAACGGCATTTATCTTGTTAAAAGGTATCTTCAAAGCCCTTGCAAGGCCGTTACCCGAGCCTGCGGGTATTATGCCAAGGGCGGTATTGGTCGAAACAAGGGCAGAGGCGACCTCGTTAATGGTCCCGTCCCCACCCATGGCAAAGACAGTATCGTAGCCATTTCTAACGGCCTCTTTTGCAAGCTCGTGGGCATCGCCTCTAAACCTGCTGGCCTTGACCTCGAAGAACCCTGTCTCCGTGCCAAGGGCCTCGCTTATCGAGTCAGCCACCACCTCGGCGCCGGCTCCTGAGCCTGCAGCTGGGTTTATTATGAACCTTACCTTCAAATACGCTCCTGATGCCGGATTAATAACGTCAACTTTTAAAGTATATGCATTATTCGGGTTTTTTCAAGCACTATCTCCCTTGATGCCCAAAAAACCGCAGGTTTTATTCGAATTTGCGATAAAATGCTTCCAAGATATGGGGACTAATAAAGAAGCTCTTCGAGGTTTACGAGGTGGCGCTCAAGGCCCATGTCCTTTGCGCCAAGGCCAAGGGAAGCGCCGATGAGCTGCGCAAGGTGGAACACAGGAAGATTGATCTTTCTCCCGGCCTTTTTCTCTGCCTGGGACTGGTAGTTGTCGAGATTGATATGGCAAAACGGGCACGGAGTTACAACACACACAGCGCCCGAGTCCTTTGCGTCAATGAGCCTTGTAGCTGTCATGCGTATGGCAGTATCAGGACTTACCAAATCCGACTGAAAGCCGCAGCACTTTGTCTTACCCGAGTACTCGACAGGCTCTGCGCCAACGGCCTTGATTAAATCTTCTAGAGACTCGGGCTTCTCCGGGTCGTCGTGCCCAAGCGCAGAAGACGGCCGTAAGGTATGGCAGCCGTAAAACGGAGCGACCTTCAAGCCGTTCAACGGCCGCTTCACGTGCTTTGCAACCTCTGCAGCGCCAACCTCTTTATGAAGGACGTTTAGAAGGTGCGTTACCTCGACAGTTGCGCGATAGGTAAGCCCTGCCTCCTTTAGCACCTCGTTTACCTCATTTAGTAGCGAAGCGTCTGTCTTAAGCTTCAAGTTCGCGGAACGCATTATCATAAGGCATGTAGAGCAGATGGTAAGGATATCAACGCCCATTCTCTCTGCCTCTGAGAATATACGCGCATTAAGGGAGAGGGAAAGAAGCGGGTCAAAGTCGCCAACAAGCCCTGCGCCGCAGCAGTTGGCTCTCGGCATATCCATGAGCTCGATGCCAAAGGCAGAGGCAACGGCCCTGGTGGTTTTGTCGGCCTCTCTCGTCATTTCCTTGGACGCGCAGCCCGGATAGTATGCGTAACGTAATTTCATGCCATTAACATCCTTCTGGTGCCAAACGAAACCGTTGATTTTTGCGCCATACTTTGTTGAGGCTGTTTTTCCTTGCTCGACGTATACTCCGTATACGCCTGCGCGCAAAAACAGCCTCTGCCTCGTCTGGCGCAAAACTTAACGGTTTGATGGGTTAAAGACCTTTCTCCTTCCGTCATTCCAGCGTAAGCGGGAATCCATTTTCAGATTACGCTTCACCCACTCATTTTACGAGCAATCAGCTTGCCAATTTTGATAAAATATTCCCCATTAGTTTCTCTTGCCGCTGGATGTCGCATTATTACAAATTGAGTATTTTTATTTTGACCAAAAAACAATTTATGCTCGCCATTTTCACACTTTTCAAATTCAACATCTTGGCTTTCTGCAATAGATTCCCAGTGTTCCTTATATGTTAAACCATAAAAAACTACCGCCTTGGGTTTGTGTTTCTTTATTAACTCTTCTAACACTTTGATACGCTCAGGAAAACATTTGTCCTTAAACCCCTTACGTGTTTTTAGCCATTCCAACCCAAGATGCTCAAAACATTTTTTATAAAGCCACTTCTTTTCACCAGACCCCTTGCATGGCAATGGAGACAACTCAAGCAAACACATTTTTCCATCTATGCCAAATGCATCCTTCTGATAATCCCTGACTGTTTTGCTGTCAATCTGCTTCCCCAAACCACTTAACAACACCCTAATCAATCCACCCCATGTTTGCTGTATTGTAGATTCTTCACGAAACCACGTAGGTGCAATATCGTTACGGAATGTACCAAAGTCTATAAAATTAGTACGGCCACACTTATCCCACTCGGTTATTCTTTTTTCTATAGATTTCTTTAGCTCCTTAGGTTTATCAGAAGCCCCCTCCTCCATTCCAACAAACCAATAATCGGCTTCAGGAACTCCGTATCCATAAAAACCTTTTATAAATTTTTCTAACAACTCACCATCCATGACCATTGTAGCCCCTCCAAGCCTGCAAGTTTGCCGTCAGACGAGGCGCCGGAGGTTTTGAGCCGCAGGCGTATATGGAATATACGTCGAGGACTCAAAACCGAGCGGCAACGAAGTATGGTGGCAAAATCGCAGGCTTGCCAGAGCCGCTCACTTCTCCGCCTTTTCCTTCCGCCTCTTCCTCTCCACCACCTCATAAATCTTACGGACTTCTTCAATACCTTCTATCGAAGGAAATACAATCGGGTGCGGAGCCTTGCCGTGCATGCCCATCCTTATGCCAAACGGTATCATGCCAAAGGACTTAAGAAGCCCAAGCGTTTTAAAGCTCATCGCAGCCTCGTCAAGACGACCTACCCTCTTTATGGAATCGAGCATTGACTCTACATGCTTTGCCCCGTGGTTGTCAGTGAAGCCCTCTTTCATGGCCTCTGCCCGAAGCTTCTCTATTGCCTCAAGAGGTTTTACGTCCTTTGGGCAATACTCTGTGCAATGAACGCAACGCACGCAATCCCACACGCCATGATTAAGGCTTAGCGTTTCAAGCCTTTTGCCGGCGTGCCCTTCCCTTGCATCCCCAACAAACCGCCACGCCTTTGCAAGGGCCGCGGGGCCAAGGTAATGCCGGTCTATTTCGAGGGCATTGCAGCTCGAATTGCACGAGGCGCACATGATGCACTTTTGCGAGTCGTCTATACGCGCCTTCTCCTCTTTCTTCATCTTTACGGCACGGCACTCGCCGCCGTCACTATCCCCGGGCGTAAGATAGGGCGTAATCTTCTCCATCTTTTCCCAGTAAGGGCCCATGTCAACAACAAGGTCTTTTATAACAGCATGGTTGCCAAGTGGCTCGATTGTCAAACGTCCGTGCTTTTTATATTCCATAAGCACCTGTGTCGAGCACGCAAGCTTGGGGAAACCGTTGATTTTCACGGCACAGCTTCCGCATATTGCCGAGCGGCACGAACGCCTGAAGGCAAGGGTAGCGTCCTTTGTCTCGCTTATCTCGATTAAGGCCTCGAGCACTGTCATGCCCTCCGCGGCCTCTATTGTAAAGGCCTCGAGAAACGGCTCGCACACCTCGCGCCTCGACGGGTCACATCTTTTTATGAGGAGCTTTACCTGCATGCCTCTACCACGCCTTCACGTCCTTTCGCTTCACTATGAACCACGGGTTTTTCAAGTCTTCTTTGTTGTATACAAGCGGCTTCTTTGTTGAATAGTCAAGAACCTCCGCGCCGGCGCCTTCTGCCACTGCCTGGCCTGCGGCAGTATCCCATTCCATTGTCGGGCCAAAGCGCGGATATATGTCGGCAGAGCCCTCTGCAATGAGGCAGAACTTGAAAGAACTCCCTGCGTTCACAGTGTCCACATCGCCGTGGAGCTTCCTTGCCGCTTCGAGATACTCGGCAGTCTCCTTTGACATGTGCGACCTGCTGGCAACTATCTTCACTCTCTCGCCCTTTGAAACGCACGGAAGCTTTACCGATGCCTTAAGCATCTCATCCATTGAGCCAAACGAAACGCCGCTTGCCTCAAGCCTGTATGCGCCGATACCCGGGCCGCCAAAGTAGCAGGCCCTCTTGACGGGAACGTATACCGCGCCAAGCACAGGAGCTCCGTTCTCCATAAGAGCTATGTTCACCGTGAACTCTCCGTTACGCTTAACAAACTCCTTTGTGCCGTCCAAAGGGTCCACGAGCCAGAACCGCTTCCACGACTTTCTCACCTGATAGGGAATGGTTGCGCCTTCCTCTGTAATAACAGGGTGCGGCGAGTGCTTGAAAAGCCGCCCGGTTATTATGGCGTTGGCAGCAGTGTCAGCCTCGGTAACAGGGGATTTGTCGTCCTTTAGCTCGACATTAAAGTCAGAGGCGTATACGCCAAGCACTGCCTCCCCCGCCTCGAGCGCTGTTTCAACGCACTCCTTTAAAAGAAAATTCCTGTCCTGCGTATCCATGCCTTAGTACTTCCTCTCCTCGGGCTTATACTTTGTTATCGAAACGTCTTTATAACTTATCTTGTAACCGGAACCATCACGGCTTACAATCGTATGCTTAAGCCAGTTAATGTCGTCACGCTTTGGAAAATCCTTTCTTGCGTGAGAGCCCCTGCTTTCCTTCCTGTTTAGCGCGCCAAGAAGTATTACCTCCGAGAGCTCGAGTATGCAGCCAAGCTCGATTGCGCTAAGAAGTTCTGTGTTGAAACAGTCGCCTTTATCGGTAAGCGTGACGTTTTTATGCCGCTCTTTTAAGCTGCGCATCTTCTTTAGCCCCTCTGTAAGCAAGGCCTCGTCACGAAACACCCCGGCATGCATGCTCATCGCATCGCGCGCCTCGCTAAGTATCCTTGCCGGGCTTTCGCCGCCTTTATTTCCGATAAGCCTCGCGACCCTTGCGGCCGCAGCATCAAAGGCATCTTCCGGGAACCCTGCGGGCGATTTATCCCTTGCATACCTGGCAGCGCTTATTCCGGAGCGGCGTCCGAACACTATCGCCTCGAGTAGCGAGTTCCCGCCAAGCCTGTTAGCGCCGTGTACGCTAACGCACGCTGCCTCTCCGGAGGCAAAGAGCCCGGGGATAGGTGTCTTACAGTCAACGTCCGTCATTATGCCGCCCATGGAGTAATGCATGCCCGGCCTTATGGGAATAGGGGCTTCTATGGGGTCAACGCCCGCGAAGTTTATAGCAATTTCCCGTATCTGGGGAAGCCTTTCCATTATTTTTTCCGCGCCAAGGTGGCGCAGATCTAGTAACACGCATCCGTCAACGCCTCTGCCTTCGCTTATCTCGGTCTGCTCGGCACGGGATACGACGTCTCTGCTTGCAAGCTCCAATTTAGATGGAGCGTACTTTGACATGAACCTCTCGCCAAGCGAGTTTATAAGGTAGCCGCCCTCGCCGCGCGCGCCCTCGGTCATCAGGAGCCCCGTGCGCTTAAGGGTGGTCGGGTGGAACTGAACGAACTCCATGTCCATCAGGGGCGCACCCACGTCGAGGGCAAGGGCCATGCCGTCGCCCGTTGAGCTTAGCGCATTGGATGTGGAGGCAAAGACGCGTCCATAGCCGCCGGTTGCGACTATCACCGCCGAAGAAGAAAGCCTGTGGAGCTTGCCTGTTTCTATCTCAAGGGCTATGACGCCTGCCACAGCGCCGTCGACCTTGACGATATCCGTAACGTGCCACTCATTATAAAGGAAGGCCCCGTGCTTCAAAAGCTGCTCGAACATGACATGCAGCAGCGCGTGCCCTGTCCTGTCGGCAAGGTAGCAGGTACGGGGGAACCCGGCGCCTCCGAAAGGGCGCTGCGCGATGTTGCCCGAATCGTCTCTATCGAATATCGCGCCCATCTCTTCTAATTCCTGAATATTTAGCGGGCCTTCCTTGCAAAAGGTCTCTATTGCGTCCTGGTCGCCCAAGTAATCGCTGCCCTTTACCGTATCAAAGGCATGGGCCTCCCACGAGTCCGCGCTTCCGATTGCGGCGTTGATGCCGCCCTGCGCTGCAACGGAGTGGCTCCTTACAGGGTGCACCTTGGACACTACGGCCACATTCAAGCCTGCCCTCACGCACTCAATCGCCGCCCTCATGCCGGCAAGCCCCGCGCCTATTATTATGACATCGTGTCTGACCATTTTCGTATTACTTAACAATATCGGCTTATCCGTGCCTTGTCAATATGGTAGTGCGCTTTTTTGACTGCGTTCCATAGTGTGATTCCGTAAAAATATCAGCCCGTTAGCACTTTACCGTAAAAAATCTCCATTGCCCTTTTACGCGAAAAACAAAAATCTTGACATTTCGGCTAATTAATAATAACTTAATCTTAAATTAAGAACCTTTGCCTGGAGGCCATTTTCAGGCGGGGAATCTTCATCACACGGCGGCCAAACGCACAGAACGCAGGACTCTCTTCTGTTTTCAGCGGGCCCCTTCAAGATATTCAAGTAAAATCAAAAAACAGCGACAGGAAAGGAGGATTACTAAATGGCTGCAGACACTGGCAAAAAAATGAGTTGGGGCGACCTGCTAAGTTTTGGAAGGGCCGACATCGTGGCCCTCCATAAGACGTGGTTCGCCTTCTTCCTCACGTTCTTCGTATGGTTCAACATGGCTCCGCTGGCAACGACAATAGTCCAGGCCTCGGGGCTCACGATGGCGCACATGAAGGTGCTCGCCATCTGCAACGTGGCGCTTACGGTCCCTGCGAGGGTTCTCGTCGGCATAATTTCCGACAGGCTTGGGCCGCGTAAAACATTTACCATCGTCATGATAGTAATGGCAATACCGTGCTTCGTCTTCGCCTTCGCAACCGACTTCACACAGATGATGGTTGCGCGTCTTATCCTCAGCATGGTCGGCACTGGCTTTGTCGTCGGAATCCATATGACCTCTCTCTGGTTTACTCCCCGCGACATGGGCTTTGCCCAGGGTGTTGAGGCGGGACTTGGAAACTGGGGTTCGTCCATAGCCGCAATCGTCATGCCTATTGTCGCCCTCAACATCATCGGCGGCACCATGGGCTGGAGATACGCCATAGCGCTCTCCGGCGTTGTAATGCTCCTCTACGGAATCTACTACTGGTTCGCAATAACCGACGGCCCTCCCGGCACCGTGCGTCCGAAATCCAGGAAGGCCCCGGCAATAGAGGTAAGCACCTGGCTCGACCTGGTAAACGCCATCCTGTGGACAATCCCTGTCGTCGGCGTGCTCGCGGTCCTCGTCTGGAGGATCAAGGGTATGAACTTCATAAGCGCCGAGGCCGCAACCATAGCCTACATAGTCATAGCGCTCGTGGTCATATACCAGATAATACAGCTCCTCAGGGTGAACGTGCCGATACTCAAGAAGGGCGTTCCCGAGGACGACAGATACCGCTTTACCGACGTTGGCGCGCTCTGTCTCTGCTACGTCGCAACATTCGGCGCCGAACTCGGCGTCATATCAATGCTTCCGGCATTCTTCCAGAAGACCTTCGCGCTCACGCCCCAGTACGCAGGGCTTAGCGCGTCGCTATTCGCGTTCCTGAACTTCTTCTCAAGGGCGCTTGGCGGCTGGATATCCGACAGAATGAGCTCGAGGCGTAACGCGATGCTCCTCTATCTCGCCGGCTGCACCGTTACATTCGGTCTCATGGGCCTCATCGGCGCTTCATGGCCGCTTGCGCTGGCAATCCTCGTAACCCTTGCCTGCGCCATGTTCGTCACCGGCGGTTGCGGCACGACCTTCGCGCTCGTTCCCATGGTAAAGCGCAGGGTCACGGGCCAGATATCTGGCTACGTCGGAGCTTACGGAAACGTCGGAGCGGTTCTTTACCTGACGGTCTACACCTTCGTCTCCGACAGCCAGTTCTTCCTATTTATCGGAGCAACCGGCCTTGCCACCCTCATCTTCTGCTTCTTCTTCTTGAAGGAGCCGGCAGGCGCCTTCGCAACGGAGCACAAGCTCTCGAGCGTCGATAAAGAGCTGATGGGCGGGCACTAAGAACCACTTCTCCACGCAAAACCAAAGGGAGGCGGAATCATCCGCCTCCCTTTTTTATTATCTGCTTTTAGGACATCCATGCCGCACAAACAAAAAGGGCCGCGCAGGATGCGCGGCCCTTGCATACAACTATCTGTCCATTAAAACTAACTGCCTGAACTTATCGCCCCACGCCCCGGATTGCCCCCTACCTGCCCCTTAGCCCTTTGCCTTAAGCTCCTTACCCTTTGCAAAGCCTATCTCAAGGGCCTTCTGGTTAAGCTCCTTGAATGCAACCGGGACCCTCGAGAGAACTGCCTCGGTTATGGCCTCTTTCGGCACAATGCCCGTAAGCTCGGTTATAAGCCCTAGAGCGAGTATATTCGCGACTATGGTCTTGCCAAGCTCCACCCTTGCGGTCTCGGTTATGGGGAAGGAGTATATCTTGTGCTTTTTCCCTGCCGGAAGCTCCTTAACCTCGTCGGAATCTATTAAAAGGATGCCCGAGTCCTTTATGTCTTTATGGTAGCTCGTGCACGCGACCTGCGTCATTGCGAGCATGCAATCTATGGCAGTTGCCTTTGGGTAGTCTATCGAGCCGCCGCTTATGACGACCTCTGCTCTGCTTGCGCCTCCCCTTGATTCAGGGCCGTAGGACTGGCTCTGCACGGCATTCTTATCGCCGTATATGCAGGCAGCCTCTGCCATGATGATGCCGGCAAGTATCATGCCCTGTCCGCCGGAACCGCTAAAACGCATTTCGTATCTTTCCATCTTCGAAACCTCCGCTTTAAGTTGCCTCGGGACGTTAAATCAGCCCCGTTTGTCTGCCATGTTCCAAAACACCCTGACTACAACCGTCCGACAACTCAACAAGGACTAACAGCGCCCTTGTCCGCCGCTCCCTGCTTAATCCTTCTTCGAGCCCTTTGCCTTTTCGCAAAGCTTCTCGTACTGCTCGCAGTACTCTGGCCTCTCGACCTGGTGGAGTATGCCCCTTAGGAGCTTACCCTGAAGCTGCTCGGGCGTCATGTTCTTTGCCTGGGCTACGGCAACGGTACCGTCCTTTTCAATTGCCTCCATCATCTGGGAAGCGCTCTTATACTTGTTAAGACGTCCGAAGTATATGGGGCACTGGTCAAGTATCTCGACAACTGCCGTGCCTTTGTGCTGTATTGCAGCGTGGAGCGTCCTCTCGAGGTCCTGGACATGATAAGAGGTGGCCCTTGCTACAAAGCTTGCACCCGAGGCTATTGCGAGGTTACAGCAGTCGAACGCCGGCTCCATCGCGCCGTAGCGGCTCGTATGAGTTATCGAGCCCTCAGGGGTTGTCGGAGAGAACTGGCCGCCTGTCATGCCGTATATAGCATTACTGTATACGAGGATGACCATGTCGATATTGCGCCTGCAGGTGTGTATGAAGTGGTTGCCGCCGATTGCGAGGCATCGCCGTCTCCGGTCGTGACTATAACCTTGAGCTTCGAATTGCCAAGCTTTACGCCCGTTGCGTACGAAAGCGCTCTTCCGTGGAGCGTGTGGAGAGTATTAAAATCGACATATCCCGGGGTTCTCGAAGAACAGCCGATACCCGAAACCATGCATATGTCGTTTTTTTCTATGGCACTCTTGTCTATTGCGCGAAGAAGGGCCTTTAGCACTATGCCGTGGCCGCATCCCGGACACCAGATATGCGGGAGCTTGCCTTTTCTAAGATATTTATCGTAATCGAACGGTACGCTTATCTTCTCTTTTTTTGCGGCTGCGGTCGACATCTTTTAAAAACCTCCGTTGGGGTTTAACTCTTACTTCGAGAGCTTCTCTATCTCGTCTATTATCTGCTGCGGCTTTATGGGCTCGCCGTCAACGCGGTTGATTGGAACGATATCCGCGCCTTCTGCGCACCTCTCTACCTCGTAGCGCATCATGCCAAGATTAAGCTCTGGAACGATAAAGGCCCTTGCGTTCTTCGCAAGCTTTCTAACCGCTGCCTCCGGGAACGGCCACATGGTGATGGGCCTTAGTACTCCTACCTTCCTGCCCTTTTCCCTGGCCTTTGCTGCAGCGAACTTGGCGCTCCTTGCGGTCGAGCCGAATGCGAAAATCACGATTTCGGCGTCATCGGTCATGTACTCTTCGTTCTTCTCGATGTCCTTTAAGTTGTTGTCTATCTTCCTTATGAGACGCTTGATGCCTTCCTGAATGGTCGCGCCGTCGTTTGTGGGGAAGCCGTCGTCCTTATGATTAAGGCCCGTTATGTGGAAGCGGTACCCCGTGCCAAACGGGGCAAGCGGCGGCACCTCGAACTTCGTGTCATAGGGAAGGTAATCCTCGGGCTTACAGGTCGGCTTTGCCCTGTTTACGACCTCAAGGTCTCCGGGAAGCGGTATTGTGACCGCCTCTCTCATGTGGCCGACTATTTCATCGTAGAATACGAACACAGGTGTCCTGTACTTTTCTGCAAGGTTAAATGCCCTTACCGTCTCTGTAAGGATCTCCGGAACAGACGCAGGAGTAAGCGTGATTACCGGATGGTCTCCGTGCGTGCCCCACTTTGCCTGCATGATGTCTGACTGTCCTGGGCCGGTCGGGTAGCCTGTGGAAGGGCCGCCCCTCATGACATTTACGACAACGCAGGGTATCTCTGCCATACAAGCATAACCAAGGCCTTCCTGCTTAAGCGACAGTCCTGGGCCGCTTGTTGCGGTGAGTGCCTTATGCCCGGCGATTGCGCCGCCAATTGTTGCGCTTATGCCGCCGATTTCGTCCTCCATCTGTATCCATTTACCGCCAATCGGAGGAAGCCTTCTCGATAAAACCTCGGCTACTTCGGTTGACGGCGTTATGGGATAACCGCCAAAGAAGGTGCATCCGGCGTACAACGCGCCCTCGGCGCACGCCTCATTGCCCTGCATGAAAACTTTCTTTCTTTTTTCGGCCATTTTATAAAAGCTCCTTTTTTATGAAGGCTCTATTGTCGTGTGCTGCGTAAGGGAATCAGTCAAAGACCTGTATTGCGAAGTCAGGGCACCGAAGGTCGCAGAGCTGGCACCTTGTGCAGGCCTCGAGGTTAACAACCGTCACCAGAGCGCCCTTCATCTCAAGGACGTTCGTTGGGCAGAAGTCAACGCAGATGCTGCATCCCTTGCACCGTTTTTCGTTTATCACTATCCTCGGTAGTTTCTTTGCCGCCTCGGTCATCTTGCCTCCATTTTAAAAAACTTAAAATAAGACCCCTCGCGCCTTATACGGCGAAGGGGTTAAATAATATCACTTTTTGATTGCCTCTACAAGTGTTTTGCCTATGTCTGCAGGGGTCCTTGTGGTCTTCATTCCGGCCCTTGCCATTGCCTCGTACTTCTCATCAGCCGTGCCCTTGCCGCCTGCTATGATAGCGCCTGCGTGACCCATCCTTTTGCCCTTCGGAGCGGTTGCGCCGGCGATATATCCGATGACAGGCTTCTTAACGTTCTTCTTTATGAACTCCGCTGCCTCTTCCTCCGCGCTCCCTCCTATCTCGCCTATCATTATCACGGCGTGAGTGTCCTTGTCCTTTTCAAAAAGCTCGAGCACGTCTATAAAATTGGTCCCGTTTACAGGATCTCCGCCTATGCCCACGCATGTCGACTGCCCGAGCCCAAGCCTCGTAACCTGGTCAACCGCCTCGTATGTAAGAGTGCCGCTCCTCGATACTATGCCTACGTTACCCTTCTTATGGATGTGACCGGGCATGATGCCGATTTTACATTCATCCGGGGTAATAACGCCCGGGCAGTTCGGGCCAACGAGCCTTGAATTACGGCCCTGCATGAAACGCTTTACAGCGACCATGTCCATTACCGGGATGCCTTCTGTGATACAGATTACAAGCTCTATATCCGCGTCAACTGCCTCCATGATTGCGTCTGCTGCAAAAGCCGCAGGGACATATATAACGGAAGCGTTCGCGCCGGTTTTCTTCTTTGCCTCGGCAACGGTATTAAAGACCGGGATGCCGTCCATATCTGTCCCGCCCTTACCGGGCGTTACCCCGCCAACCATCTTTGTCCCGTACTGGACCATCTGTCGGGTATGGAAGGTGCCCTGCTCTCCGGTGATGCCCTGGCATATTACCTTTGTATTCTTATTAACGAGTATGCTCATCGAAGTATCGCTCCACGAGGTTTTTAGTTAGCCCTTTGCGGCCTTCACTACCTTTTCAGCGGCATCGTCCATGCGCTCGGCGCTTATGATGTTTAGCCCCGAGTTCTTTAGTATCTCTCTGCCTTTATCAACGTTCGTGCCCTGAAGCCTCACGACAAGCGGTATCTTCATGCCTACTTCCTTTGCAGCGGCAACGATGCCATCGGCTATGATGTCGCACTTCATTATGCCGCCGAATATATTGACCAATACGGCCTTGACGTTCGGGTCGCTTACAAGAATTTTAAACGCCGCAGTAACCTGGTCTTTATTCGCGCCGCCTCCGACATCGAGGAAGTTTGCAGGAGCGCCTCCTGTGAACTTTATGATGTCCATCGTTGCCATGGCAAGGCCTGCGCCGTTGACCATGCAGCCGATATTGCCCTCAAGGGCAACGTAATTAAGGTTGAACCTCGAGGCCTCGACCTCTTTGGGGTCTTCCTCGTCTAAGTCCCTCATGCCTTCGACATCTTTATGGCGGAAAAGGGCGTTATCGTCGAAAGATATCTTTGCATCGAGCGCGAGCACATCGCCGCCCTTTGTAACCACAAGCGGGTTGATTTCGGCCATGGAACAATCGAGCTTTACGAATGCGTTATAAAGCGCTGTCATGAACTTTACAGCCTTGCCGATAACGGCCTTATCAAGACCCAGGCCAAAGGCAAGGTTTCTTGCCTGATAACCCTGTAGCCCGACTGCCGGGTCTACGAACTCTTTTAGTATTTTTTCGGGATGTTTTGCGGCTACTTCTTCTATCTCAACGCCGCCCTCTGTGGAGGCCATGAGGCAGACCCTCTGGGTCGCCCTGTCCACAACCGCGCCGACGTAGTATTCCTTTGCTATGTCACAGCCTTCTTCTATGAATACCTTTTTTACGACCTTGCCTTCGGGGCCGGTCTGGTGGGTTACAAGCGTCTTACCAAGAATTTCCTTTGCGTGCGCTACGGCCTCGTCCTTCGTCTTTGCAAGCTTTACGCCCCCGGCCTTGCCTCTGCCGCCTGCGTGGATTTGCGCCTTAACAACGCACACGGGCCTGTCTTTCAGGAATTCCTTTGCGATTTCCTCGGCCTCCTGCGGCGTGAATGCGATTTTGCCCTTCAGAACCGCCACACCGTACTTGCCGAGAAGTTCCTTTGCCTGATACTCGTGGATGTTCATCCGCCAAGCCCTCCTGAAAAATTGTAGGACAGAAATGTATACGCAAATCCGTCCTTAGTCAAGTTAAAAATTCTTTAGAATCCGGCCCTATATGTTTGCGCCAAACCACTGCCTGTCTTTGACATGCTCAGGGGCATAGTCAGGAAGCACCATAGGCCCTATTATCGGGTTCTTAACCCCTGCCTTGGAAATGGCCTTGTGGAAGTCCTTTACATGGTCAAGGGTTGGTGTAAGAGGCTTCTTTAACGACTTGGCCCTCTCTGCCGCGTTCTGGCCGGCCCTTCTGCCAAACACAAGTATATCGAGTAGCGAGTTGCCCATCAAACGGTTCCTTCCGTGCACGCCCCCGGAGACCTCTCCTGCAGCATAGAGACCATCCACGCCTGTCGAGCCCTCGGCATCTATCCAGAGCCCGCCGTTCTGGTAGTGGAGCGTTGGGTACACAAGCATCGGCACCTTGCTTATGTCTATGTCATAGCGCTTGAACTGTATGTACTTTGCGGGAAGCTCTTTTCTTACGGTTCCCTCGCCGTGCAGCATGTCTATCATTGGGCTATCGAGCCATGTCCCGATTCTTCCGGTCGGCGTAACAATGCCCTTGCCTATGTCAAAACACTCTCTGATGATACAGGCGCTTTCAACATCACGCGGCTCGAGCGGGAAGCAGAACTGGTTGCCTTCGTTATTGATGAGCTGCGCGCCAAGGCCCCTGACCTTTTCGGTAATGAGAAGCCCGACGTTTTGCTCGGGGTATATAACGCCTGTCGGGTGGTACTGGGTCGAATCGAGGTCCTGAAGCTTTACGCCAGCCCTGTAGGCCATGACAATGCCGTCTGCGGTCGCGCCGTAGTGGTTGGTAGTCGGGAAGCCCTGTATGTGAAGGCGTCCGAACCCTCCGGTTGCCATGATAACGGCCTTTGCCTTTACGATGTAATATTCCTTTGTCTCGAGGTTATAAAGGATGGCTCCGGCAACACTTCCGGATTTATCAGTCAGGAGCTCTACTGCCGGGGCAAACTCCATCACCTTAATGACGTCGCTCCTGTTACGCGCCTCGTCCCTAACGACCCTCATTATTTCAGCGCCTGTCATATCGCCTGCGGAATGCATCCTTTTACGCGAGGTGCCGCCGCCGTGCCTGACCTTCATCCTGCCGGTGGGCATCTTATCGAACATCATGCCGAGCTTTTCAAGCCAATGTACTATTATCGGCGCGTCGTTTGTAAGCGCGGCTACGACATCGGGCTGGTTGGTGAAATGGCCTCCTCCAAGCACGTCCAGATAATGGAAGTACGGGGAATCACCTTCCTGGTCAGCGCACTGTATGCCGCCCTCTGCCATGACGGTGTTTGAATCGCCGTGGCGAAGTTTGGTGGCAAGTAAAACCGAGCAGCCTTCGTCGGCCGCGGTCAAAGCCGCGGCAGTGCCTGCGCCGCCGCCGCCGAGGACAAGCACATCTACCTCGATATCTGCCTTGGAAAGGTCTACGTTATCTATATCGAGCCTGCTCTTGGACTCAAGCAGCACGGCCACTTCTTCGGGGAACACGTCACCTTTATTCGGCCCAACGAGGACCTTCCTTCTGCCGTCATCCTTATAGTCTGGATGGTATTTACCGAGCCACTCCTTCCTCTGGTCCATGGTCAGGGCCGGGAAGTGCTCGCCCTTTCTGGCAAGCTCGACGCGCTTTGCGCGTGTAGCCTCGACCTTTTTTACAAGCTCCATCAATTCTTTAGTGTAGCCGCTCATTTTCTCCTCCGAGTCTTAAAGCGCAGGCCTTACCCGCACTTTATAAAAAACCGTTTCCCCAAACTCCGCCGCTATTAAAGCTTACTTGTGTCCTTGGGAAGCCACGTGCCGGGCTCTGCGAGATCCGGCTCTCTTTCCCTCTCAACATAAAGCTTCTTTACATCCTCGGGCTTCATCTTCGTAAGTTCTTTTAAAAACTTCTCGTACTTGCCGCTCTTAACGTCCTTAACCCTTTTCTCAAGGTGCTCGGCCTTTGGAAGTATGTGGCCGCCGTAGAGACGCCTTACGAACATCGCAGCTGTAAACTGGGAAATCTGCGCCGGGCACCTTGACGCGCAAAGCCCGCACATCACGCAATCGAAGCTCTTATGGGCCGCGCCCTCAAGGTCGCCTCTCTTCATAAGGGCGATATAGTCCATGACATCTATGTCCATGGGGCATGTTCTCGTGCACGTGCCGCAGCCAACGCACTTAAAGACCTCCGGATACAGGCGCCTAAGCTCGCCGTGGTGGTCGGAGCTCATCTTATCGAGTTCATAGTTCGGGCGGTTTGCCGGGAAGAACGGCAGCTGAACGACTATCATATTCTCGCCAACAACCGTCTGGCACGCAAGCCCTGCGCGAAGCTTATAATCGCCGACAAAACGGTAGAAGGTCGCGCAAGCGCCGCATATGCCGCCTCTACAACCGCAGCCCCTTATGTACTTGAAGCCTGCGTACTCTATGGCCTTCATCACCGTAATGGTCTCGGGGACCTTGTACTCGCGGCCCATGATGAAGACCGGTATCATCTTCGCGTCCTTTGGCGGGATGGTCATGTCGCCGGTGGCTATTTGTTTTAATTTCTTCGTGTCCTTGCTCATAGCGTATGCTCCGTAGAGTTTGTCGGTTAAACTTCCCTTAAAAGTCGTTGTACATCTTTTTAACTTCCGTTGCCGTGTAAACAGGGCCTTCCTTGCACACGTAGACATCGCCGACGTTGCATCTGCCGCACTTGCCAACGCCGCACTTCATCTTGTTTTCGAGTGTCGTATAAACGTTGTCGCTATTGAAGCCGAGCTTTTCAAGCGACTGAAGCGAGAACTTTATCATCACGGGCGGGCCGCAGATTACGCAGACCGTGTTAGCTGGCTTAACGCCGCTCTCTTCTACAACCTTTGGAACGAACCCGACCTTGCCCTTCCACTCAGGCGTTTCTCCGCCCGGGT
Organism: Deltaproteobacteria bacterium; assembly: GCA_029858205.1. Classification (NCBI taxonomy): domain Bacteria; kingdom Pseudomonadati; phylum Myxococcota; class Myxococcia; species Deltaproteobacteria bacterium. The sequence continues at coordinate 219,495 of JAOUFM010000002.1, forward strand.
CAACGGTTTGCAAGAGGTTCACATCCGCCATCTTGTCCCATTCTTCGAGTTCGTGCTTGTAGACCAGATCCGCGACTGTCCTTGCGCCGTAGATGATGGTTATGTCGCCGTAGTCCTTCCTGTTATCAAGGCACGACCATATAACCGAGCGCACCGGAGGAAGCCCGATGCCTCCTGCTATGAATACTATATTTTTACCCTTCCATTCATCCACCGGGAAGGAGTTGCCGTACGGGCCGCGAAAGCCCATGGTATCGCCGACACTTAACTGGCTAAGTCCGCCCGTAACCCTTCCGCTTCTCCTGAAGGTGCATTCGATGTAGCCCTTGCGGGTAGAAGGAGATGCTATACAGAACGTACTCTCTCCTAGCCCAAAGGAAGAATAGAGCGCGAACTGTCCTGTCTTGAAGCTAAAGGCATTGCCCTTTGCCTCGTCCTGGAACTTAAGCTTTAGAGTTCTTACGTCCGGAGCCTCGTCCTTTATCTCGGCTACAGTCATCATCTCCGGAAGATATATGTTTCCTGGCTTACACATTTTCTTAGTCCCTTATAATAGACCTTTCTATTACTTATGCCTTTACTGCACGCTTTATATATCTGTCACCCGAAAGCAACCTTCCGGACAACGCGCTCCCCTGCTACTTCGAAAGCTCTTCCATTACCTCTGTTATATCGAGCCTTACCGGGCACACGCGTATGCATCTGCCGCACCCGACACACCCCTTTGTCTTGAACTTTCCGGGGTAGATATGGAACTTGCACATGAAGCGGTTACGCCATCTCTTGAACTGCGTATCCCTCGGGTTATGTCCGCTTGCATGAAGAGTAAAGAACTCGAACTGGCACGCGTCCCAGTTCTTTCTTCTCTCGCCCTCTGTGAAGCTTCCCTCGTCGGTTATGTCGAAGCAGTGGCACGTGGGGCACGAGAAGGTGCACGCGCCGCAGCCAACGCATTTACGGGCAAGGTCTGGCCATAAGTCCTTTTCGTCGTAATGCGCCGTGTCCTTAAGCCTTGCCTTGATTTTATCTATATCCGCGTTCACCTTCGCGGGCTTGAATATCGCCTTTTCCCTTGCATCCCCTTCTACAAATGCCGCCTTGTGCTTTTCGATAAAGGCCTTGCCCTTATCGGTCACTGCCTCTGCCGTAAAATCACCGGACTCGGTTTCACGAAGCAGCACATCCGAGCCTTCCTTTGCGTCAGGGGTAAGCCCAACAGAGGTGCAAAAGCACGAATCATCGCCCTTTGTGCATGCAATAGAGATAACGACGGCCTTGTCTTCTCTCTTCGTATAGAACTCGTCTATAAAATCCCAGGTAAACACGCTTCTAAGCGACGCCGCACTTGCCGCATCGCAGGGCCTTGAGCCGAATATAACGGTACCCTGCGGATTTACCTCAACTCCCTCGACCTTTACGCCTTCCTTCGTGTTCTTAATCGTAAGAACCGGCTCTGTCTGCGGGAAGAAGAACTCCTTAAAGGAATTCCTCGGCACCACGTAGTCGAAGGTCATGTCCTCGGACTTGGTAAGCGGCCTGAATGCCGTTTGCCTGGCCTCGACCTTCGGCGCGACGAACGCGCCCCCGGCCTTTGTCACGGCCTCGAACACTGCCTTTATGCTGTCTTTTTTAAGTATCTTTTTGCTCATCTCTATAGGTCTCTTTTATTTAATGAACTCTTCTTTATCGTCGGGCTTAAACACTATCATCGGCGGATGCTCGTTGGGATTATAACCCGACTTATAGTCAAAGGCCGCCTTTACCTCGAGCGCTATTCTCTGGTTAACGAGATTTAGCGGGATGTTTACCGGGCAGGCCCTCTCGCACTCCCCGCAGAAGGTGCAGCGTCCGGCAAGGTGCTGGGCCCGGATAAGGTTCCACGCCATGTTGCCTCTCGGGTGAGCCGAGGTCTCTATCCACTGCGGCATGTTCTTATCGGCTATGCAGCGCTCGCAGTAGCAGAGCGAACACGTCTGGCGGCAGGCATAGCACTTTATGCAGCGCGAGAACTGCTCACTCCAGAACGCCCATCTCTCGGAGGCGGTCTTCTTATCGAGTTCCTTTATCTTATCGTACACCATGCCCGTTGGCTCTTCCGGCGGCGTAAAGGTGGACTTATTGCCTATAACGGCATCCGTAACATGCGGGTTCCTGACATCGCAGTTATGGCACTTTGTCGGCATGACCTCGGGCTTAAGCTTCGCGCCCATGTCGGCAGTGCCGTCAGAGGCCCTTGGCCAGAGTTCCTGCTTATAGATCATGCCCTCGCAGGTCATGCCTATTATATGCACGTCCTCGCGCTTAAGCTGGCCTTCGCTCATCATCACGACAAGGTTACGTATGTCGCAGCCCTTCGCAACTATTGCGGCCTTGCCCATGGCCTTCACATCCGGGTACTTACGCGTCAGGTACACAGAAAGATTGTTGACGCAAAGCGGATTAAATACAAGCTTTGCCGCATCCTCGGGCTTTCTTATGAACACCGGGGTCGTATGCGTCTTACGCCTGTTCCAGCCGTAGCCTATGACGACCTTTACCGCGCCCTTTTCAAGAAGCTCTTTTGCTGTTTTTCTAAGTATATCTTCCATCTTCTATCCTATCGACGATTATGCGCCCTTGTGCGCGGCATTCAACTTTAAGAAAAACTCCTCTGACTTCGCAAACGAGTTCGCCAGAAACTTTTCCCTTATAACATTTCTATCGACAAAGTAATTACCCTTATCGTTTTTCTTAAAGCCTTCCCTTACGCCGTCGAACTCCTCGCCATTTAGAAGGAATCCATTGCCCTCGTTCTCGAGGAGCACGACGTAGAGCCCGGTATCCTTATCCTCTGCGGCCATGTCGCGAAAGCTCACGAACATCTCTTCGTTTAGCATCCAGCCCGTGCCGTCTTTTTCCTCGCTCTCGGCCCTTATGAACATCACGCCCGAGAGGTCTTCGCTTTGCGCAAGGTATACTTCCTGGTCCATCCACTTAAAGAACCCGGACCTCTTGAATAACTCAAAACCGCGAATCTTCAACGCATCAACAAACGCTGCCTTTACCTTGTCCTGGTCAACCCGGCTTATCATCCCCTTTAGCTGCCTTCCCCTTTTGAAAGCTCCTTGTACTCGGCAAACGGCCCGAGCTTACCGACCTCGTCTGTTATCTGGTTAATAAGGTCAACCCACTTTATCGCCTGAGAGGCGGAAACCCACGCAAAGTGGAGCCTCCTCATGTCTATGCCTGTAAATTCCATCAGGCTCTTGAAGGCAATCCAGCGCCTTCTTGCGTGGTAATTGCCGGTGGTATAGTGGCAATCCCCCGGATGGCAGCCCGAGACGAGCACGCCGTCTGCGCCGTTCTCGAATGCCTTTATTATGAATAGCGGGTCTATCCTGCCTGTGCAAGGAAGCTTTATGATTCGCACATTCGGCTTATACTCCATGCGGCTCGTGCCCGCAAGGTCAGCGCCTGCGTACGTGCACCAGTTGCACACAAAGGCCATTATCTTCGGCCCTGGTATGCCGCTTGCCTGTTCTGCCGCAGTATTTTTTACGGTTGCCGTAGACATATCCCTTCCCTCTTAGAACGCGTTTATCGCGGCAAAGACCTGCTCGTCGGTATAGCCGGCGAGGTCTATGGCCTTGCTTCTGCATGCTGCAACACACACGCCGCAGCCCTGGCAAACGCCCTCGTTCACTCTGGCAAGCCACTTAACGGTTTTGCCTTGCCTGTCCTTTACCTCGTCTTTTTCTATTGCCGAGTACGGGCACGCAGTGTAACAATCCCAGCATGCGTTGCAAGTGGATTTATTCACGCCGGCAACGATTGGCTCCCTCGCCATCCTGTCAGCTGAGAAGAGCGCAAGGACTTTACTTGCAGCCGCGCTTCCCATGCAGACGGACTCTGGTATATCCATCGGGCCTACGCACGTGCCAGAGAGAAACACGCCTGCAGTGACGGTCTCAACCGGCTTAAGCTTCGGGTGGTACTCATTATAGAACAGGTGCTTGTCGTATCCAATGCCAAGCTTCTGCGCAAAGGTATCTGCGCCCTTTCTCGACACTAGCGCTGTCGCAAGGACGACCATATCGGCCTCTATCTCAACCTGTGTGCCCGCTATGGTGTCGGCTCCCTGCACCATTATCTTGCCGTTCTTTTCATAAACGCGAGATACTCTGCCCCTTAGATACATCGCGCCCTCGTGCTCGATTGCGCGCCTTGTGAATTCTTCGTAACGTTTGCCGCCGCTTCTTATGTCCATGTAGAACACATACGCCTGGCCGTGGTGCACCTTGTGCTTGTATAGCATCGTGTGCTTGGCAGTGTACATGCAGCAAATCTTACTGCAATAGCTAACTCCCTTTGCCTCGTCCCTCGAGCCTACGCACTGTATGAATACGATAGTCTCGGGGGTTTTACCGTCAGAGGGCCTCTTTATCGCCCCACCGGTCGGGCCTGAAGACGAAGCAAGACGCTCGAACTGAAGACCGCTGATGACGTCTTTTATTTTACCGTACCCGTACTCGCCAAAACGCTCGTTTGGCATAAGCTCATAGCCCGTTGCAACCACTATGGCCCCGACCTTTTCTTCTATATACTCATCCTTCTGCTCGTAGTTTATGGACTTGGGGCCGCAGACCTTCGCGCATATGCCGCACTTGCCGCTTTTTAGCATCGGGCAGTTCGGCGCGTCGATGACCGGAATATTGGGCACCGACTGCGGGAAAGGCGTGTATATGACCTTTCTTTTATTTAGCCCGAGCTCGAACTCGCTGCCTGCCTTGAACGGGCACTTCTCCATGCACTCGCCGCAGCCCGTGCATGTTGACTCGTCCACATACCTGGCCTTCTTCTTTATCTTAACGGTGAAATTGCCGATGTAGCCGTCTACCTTCTCGACCTCGGAGTACGTATAGAGCGTGATGTTCTCGTTAAGCTCGACCTCGACCATCTTTGGCGTAAGGATGCACTGCGAGCAGTCCATCGTCGGGAAGGTCTCGGAGAGCCTTGCCATGTTGCCGCCAATCGACGGCTCTTTTTCTACAAGTACTACCTCTCTGCCGCCCTCTGCTATATCGAGCGCTGCCTGTATGCCGGCGATGCCGCCGCCAACAACAAGGGCGCGCTTATTTACGGGTATCGATATCTTCTTTAGAGGCCTGTTCCGCTTTAGCCTCTCTATCGTCATCCTGGTTAAGTCTATGCTCTTTACCGTTCCGGTCTTCTTCGTTTCGTCGTGATGAACCCAGGAGCACTGCTCCCTAATGTTCGCGATTTCGCACTTATAAGGATTTAGCCCTGCTGCCTCGCTTGCCTTCCTGAAAGTCTTCTCATGCATGTGCGGAGAACAGGCAGAAACGACAACGCCGTCAAGGTTATTGTCCTTTATGGCGTTCCTAAGCATTTCCTGGCCCGGTGCCGAGCACATAAACTTATAGCTGCAGGTATAGACCACCCCCGGAAGTTCGCCCATCTCCTTGGCAACGTCCTTGGTCTCGACCGTTGATTCTATGTTGTTGCCGCACTGGCAAACGAATACGCCTATCCTCGGCATAATGCTACCTCGCTTCCTTACCTGTGGTTACAAGCGGCGCCTTTACCCAGGCCGCATCCTTACGCTTGAATAGCGCCATCCATTTTTCTCCATCAGGGATGCCGTTCTTATCCCTTGGCACGCCCTTTACCCCGTCTCCCCAATAATATCTGTGCATGTTGTCCAATCTTACAAAACCTTCCATCGAATAATTCTTTCCTATATAATCGCCAGACCAGTCGAATATGTTCCTAATGCCGTTATCCTGCCCGTTATACCAACCGAACCTGGTCCACGCCAAAACCAGGAACCCTGGCTTTTTTCCCTCTATCTGCTCCGTAACCTCGCGCTGCATGGCGTCGGCATATTTATGCCTCTCCGTGAGCGGATACATATATACATAGCTTGTGGCGCTCTTTCTGCCGGAATAAAAAAGTATCTGCGGCTCCGAGCCCAGTATCGCCACGGTATCGTCGTTAGCAGTATTTTTCTTTATCTGCTCCGCAAAAACAACGGCCTCGGCATAAGGCTGCCCCTGATAGATGCCGGATGGCAACAACTCAGGAGGCCATACAAACAGATAATTCCAGCCGCTGTAGAACAACTGCCCGAAGACAAGCACTGCCACGAACACGGAAACCATTTTTTTTTTAGCCCCGGAGAATACTCCCTCCAGCGCAGCCAATCCGATTGCACATAATATCGCAACTGCCGGAACCAGCAACAAAAAATAATGGCTTCTGAAATACAGACCCGGGCAAACCGAAAAAAACGAGAACAAAAAAAACAACGCGGCATACGGATATATCGCCCTTACGCTCTTGTCCCATAACGGGGCAACCAACCCTATCACAAACAACAGAAAAACAAACGGATAAAAGCTGGCCGCCATCTTCACTATCACTGCCAGCATGCTCGCTCCTCGCGACAGCGGCACCATGGAGACGTAGCTTCTGGCGTAATCGAATGTCCAGAACCAGAACTTATCGAATGTTCCGGCCGCCACGTACACAAGACATACGGCCACAAACGGAAGCACGGCACCGAGAGCGCAGTACACGCCGTCGCCAAACCGTTTTGTCATTACGGCTTTGTCTCCGCGCGCGGCATAAAACCTCCACAAAAGACATGCCGCGGCGAACAGTATAAAAAACAACGCATGCTGCTTTACTATATACCCGACGCCAAGCAGAAGGCCGCCAAGAAAAAAGTACAGCCTCTTTTCCTTCTCGGCGGCAATAAGTATCAGTATAAGGCCGCCAAGCACAAAAGGCAGTACAAAATGCTCGGCATTGGCCGTAAAACCAAGGAACATATGGCCCATTGATAAAACCGCAAACACGGCGGCCGCAACAAGACCGGCCATTTCGCCTCTGAGCCTGCGCGCAAGCAAAAACACAAGCGCCGTGCTTACGGCGCTAACAAAAAGCAGCCCGAGCCGCACGCCGCCAACGGTTTCTCCGAACACGCCCATGATAAGCGCATATATCACATGTATGCCCGGAAGCTTCACCGTATACATCTGCTCATATGGCAGAATGCCCTGGAGAAGAAGCCAGCCGCCGTAGGCATACTCGCCCTCGTCTCTCTCGAAGGGCACGTTTAAGTAACGCAGCCTGGCATAGAACACCGCCGCAATTACCGCAAACGCCACACCACGGAAAACGTAGCGCTCGATATCAATATTGTTACGCATTGTATCCATCGTTAAATACATACCGACTATCCTACCTCGGCTCGTACCCTGCTTTCTTTAACCTCGAAGCTGCCCTTACAATATCTTCCTTCGAAAAAATATCCTGAAACTTTAGAGCAACCGCCTCTATCGAAAGATCCAGCCTGCCCCTCTCTGCCAGAAGGTTGAATGTCAGCATGGGCTCGTCTATGCCCATAACACCTCTACAGACCTCCATAACGCTTCCGGTCTGGTCAACCATCTTCCAGAACCGCACGGGATTACACCCCATGCGCTTTGATTCGTTCATTACCTCTTCTATCGCTGCCTCGAACTCCGCTATGCGCTCGGCGCTCACGGCTTATACACCCTTCTCCTTAAGAAGCGGCCTCGCATCCCACTTATTCTTTTCGAACTCAAGCATCTTCTCATCCTGCCCGAGCGCGAGACCCAGAAGCTGCGTAAAGTATACTACCGGCACGGTCTTCCCGACCGACTTTGCCTGCGCTGTCTCGAGGTTATACTGGCAAAGCGGACAGCTCGTCACTATCATCTCTGCTCCCATGCCAACTGCCGATTCTATGACACTTCCGGAGAGCTTCTCCACCACATCTGCCCTGTCCATGGCAAGGTGCGCGCCGCAGCATTCTATCTTATTCGGGAAGTCTATCGGCTCCGCGCCAAGTGCCTTCATAAGATTTTCGATAATAACCGGTGCTTCGTGGTTATCTATGCCGACTTCCTTGGCAGGCCTAAGGAGCATGCAGCCGTAGTACGCAGCAGCCTTTATGCCCTTAAGCGGCCTCTTTACAGCGGCCTTTACCTTGTCGAAACCAACGTCGTCCCTAAGCACTTCAAGATAGTGGACGATATTCAGGCTTGCGTCGTACTCTTCTTCTATGAACCCATTTACGACCGAACGCTTTTCCTTATCGCCCTTTAGCGCATGGTTCGTTCTCTTTAAAACATTATAACAAACGCTGCAAAGTGTCGTTACCTTCTCTCCTGCCTTCCTAGCAAGGGACAACACCTTTGCAGGGGCTGTAAGCGCCATCACATTATCTGGAGTCAGAGGAAATGTCGCGCCGCAGCAGTTCCACTGGCGAAGCTCCTCAAGCTCGAAGCCTAAGGCCCTCGAGGACTCCTTTGCCGAAAGGTCAAAGCCTTTGGCAACTGTATTCAAAGTGCATCCTGGATAGTACGGTATCTTCATTTATAGTTATCTGTTATCCGTTATCGGTTACCGGTTACAGGTTATCGGTGGTCAAATATTTCCGACAACCATCCTTCGACAATTTTTCTATCAGCTTACGAACTTTCTAAAGCCGCACACGATTGCCTGCTGCGGCGCTTTCTTTATGAAAGACGCGGCCATATCGCCGATCTCGTCGTGGTTCGTGCCTTTTCTAAGCACTATCTGCCTAAGTCCCTCGAAAAAGCTTGCAGCGCTTACGGACTTAGGGCACCTCGAATAACACTGCAGGCATCCCACACACACCCACATGGAGGTCGACTTCATGACATCTTCGTATTTACCAAGCTGCAGCATACGTATCATCTTGCTTGGCGGCAGATCCATTGCATAGCTTACCGGGCACCCGGCCGAGCAGTTACCGCACTGGTAGCACTTCTTACTATCCTCGCCGCTTACCCTCTCGACATGCTCGATGTCGCCGGAGTGAAGCTCCTCGTTGGATAATTTCATCTTCATGACGCTCTCCTGTACTTCTCTATACCTGCCTTAAAAAGGTCGCCGCCACTGCAATCATTTACGACTATTGCCGGAAAGTCCTCGACCGTAAGCTTTCGTATTGCCTCTGCGCCAAGGTCTTCATACGCTATTATCTCGGCCTTCTTTATGCTCTTTCTTATAAGTGCGGCTGCGCCTCCGACCGCCGCAAAGTACACGGCCTTGTGCTTTTTCATGGCCTCCAGCACCGCGTCGTTTCTCTGGCCTTTTCCTATGGTGCCCTTTAGCCCGAGTTCAAGTAGCCGCGGCGTGTACGCGTCCATCCTGCCGCTAGTCGTAGGCCCTGCAGCCCCGATAACCTCTCCGGGCTTTTCCGGCGTGGGGCCGACATAATATATGAGCTGGCCCTTCAAGTCAAATGGCAATTTTTCGCCCTTATCGAGAAGCTCGATAAGGCGCTTATGCGCCGCATCCCTGGCCGTATATATGACGCCACTTATAAGGACCTTATCCCCGGCCTTAAGCTTTTCAACGTCCGCATCGGAGAGCGGCGTTGTTATTTTCTTCATTTCCGACATGTCGATTTCCGGTTATCTGTTATCGGTTATCTGTTATCGGTCATAGGTTATCCTGTTGCTTTTACCGTTCACGGATAACCGTCCACCGATAACTTCTTTATAACACCGTTTCCTTATGCCTGTCTGCGTGGCACTGTATGTTTATCGCGACCGGAAGGCTTGCTATGTGGCAGGGGTAGGTCTCCACATGCACGGCAAGGGCCGTAACAGTGCCGCCAAAGCCCATTGGCCCGATACCTAAGCCGTTTATCTTTTGAAGAAGCTCCGCCTCGAGCACGGCTATGTCGGCCTTCTTATTCGAATTGCCAAGCGGCCTCAGTAACGCCTCCTTTGCAAGGAGCGCGGCCTTCTCGAAGTTCCCGCCTATGCCCACACCTACGACTATCGGAGGGCAGGGATTACCGCCGCCGTTCTTTATCGTGTCGATGACAAAGGCCTTTATGCCCTCGATACCTTCTGCGGGCTTTAGCATCCGAAGCGCGCTCATGTTCTCGCTTCCTGCGCCCTTTGGTGCGTACTTGATTTTCAATTTATCGCCCGGGACCGCCCTTACGTGTATGACAGCGGGCGTATTGTCGCCGGAGTTCTTTCTTGAGAGCGGGTCGCAAACGGACTTTCTAAGAAACCCTTCTGTATAGCCCTTTCTAACGCCCTCGTTTATCGCATCCTCGAGAGAACCGTCCACCATAACGTCCTTGCCCATCTCGACAAAGAACACGGAAACGCCTGTGTCCTGGCACATCGGGACTTTTTCGCGCCTCGCGATATTGAAGTTCTCTATTATCTGCTCGAGGACTTCCTTGCCAAGCGGCGACTCTTCCTTTTTAAGCGCGCCGTCGAGGGCAGAGACGACATCGGGCTCCAAGTCCGTTGCCGCGCTTATGCAAAGGTCTCTTACCCTGGCTGTTATATCCGATGCTTTTACGGTCTTCAAGAAATTCCTCTATTAAGCCAAGCGCCAAAAACGCGCTCTATCAAAGTTTAAGTTCCGCTATGAGGGCCTTGATTGCGCCGACCGAATGGTCGAAGGCCGCTCTTTCTTCCTTATCGAGCTCTATCTGTATGATTTCCTCGACCCCCTTGGAGCCGAGTCTTACGGGCACGCCCACGAACACGCCGTCGAGCTTATACTTGCCCTTACAGTACGCGGCGCAGGGCATTATCCTCTTCTTGTCCTTAATGATGGCCTCGACCATCTCGGCTGCTGCGGCTGACGGGGCGTAGTACGCGCTGCCTGTCTTAAGAAGCGCAACTATCTCGCCTCCCGCGGTCTTTGTGCGCTGCATGATATCGTCCATGCGCGCGTTGCTTATGAACTGGGTAACGGGAATGCCGGAAACCGTCGAATACCTCTTAAGCGGCACCATCTCGTCTGCGTGTCCGCCAATCACCATGGCGTGCACGTCCTCGACCGAGGCGTTAAGCTCCATTGCAAGGAATGCCCGAAGCCTTGCGCTATCGAGCGCCCCTGCCATGCCGATAACGCGCTCTGGCGGGAATCCGCTCTCCTTCCACGCCACATGCACCATGACGTCGAGAGGATTGGTTACTATTATAAGGATTGCGTTCGGGGAGTGTTTTGCGATCTCGCCGACAATGGATTTTAGTATCTCGGTGTTCTTTACGATAAGGTCGCTTCTGCTCATGCCGGGCTTTCTCGCAAGCCCCGCAGTGATGACAACGACGTCGCTTCCTGCTGTATCGGAGTAATCGTTTGAGCCGGAAATGTTCGAATCGAACTTCTCGACAGTGGAGGCCTGCATCATGTCAAGGGACTTGCCCTGCGGCATGCCGTCCAGGATATCGACAAGCACGACGTCGCCAAGCTCCTTTTGCGCTATCCAGAGCGCGGTATTTGCGCCGACATTGCCGGAGCCAACGACCGTAATTTTCTTACGCGCCATAGCGCCTCCCTAACAAAAAGTAATGACACAACCGCCGCTAACACTACCCAAACAGGGCGGCCCTGTGAAAAAAAATCCCTTGTGCCATACGGCTCGGCACAAGGCCTACTGTATACTGTATCCAAAAAAAGAAGCACTGTCAAGCATAAGAATGAGTAAAAAATACGCCCTCACCCACCCCCTGCACAACCGCTTGATATACCGACAAAATAGTGATAAATTATGGCGCATGGAGAACGGTTCCCTAAATGATGTGGCCGGCAAAACGGCGTCAAACGAACACTTTGCCGCAAACCTTAGTGCCGTAATATTCCTGGCAATAGCCGTAATCATTACCGCAGCCACGTTCTCCCGTAACGCTGTATGGAAAAACGAAATATCTCTCTGGAACGACATAACGAAAAAAAGCCAATCCAAGCCGCGCGGGTTTACTAACCTCGGCATGGTGCTTGCCAGGCACGGGTACATAAAGGAATCACTCACGGTTCTTGAGCGCGCCGCAGCCATACACCCCGATTACCCGGAGCTCTACAACAACCTCGGCAATGCCTACAGCATGAACGGCAGATACCCTGAGGCCGTGAACGCGTACAAGAAGGCACTCGAAAAAACGCCGAACAGGCCGGATACGCGCTTCAACCTCGCGCACGCGTACATAAAAACCGGACAAAAAGACAGCGCTATAAAGGAACTCTTAGAGGTCGTGCGCCTAAACCCCTCGGACTACGAAGCAGCGTACATGCTAAGGACGCTGAAAGACAATTAACCCGGTACGCGCACAAGAACAACAAACTCTGCCGGCTGACAAGAACATGCCTGTGAAAAACAAAATCCTGATAACAACAGCAATCATAATCATAGCGGCTGCGGCATACATGGCATTCACCGTGCACTCGGGCCTCCACGGCGCGCTAAAGGACGGCAGCCTCGTACGCGCGCGCATCCTCGTCGCTATCGGCGCTGACGTAAACTCAAGAGACGCACAAGGGCAGGCCCCTCTCCACATTGCCGCCGCAAAGAATGACACAACAATGGCCACGCTCCTTATAGCCGGGAACGCCGATGTTAACGCAAAGGACGCGCGCGGCCAGACGCCTCTGCATACGGCGGCAAAACACGGCAACACGGACACGGCAAGGCTACTCATCGAGAGCGGCGCGGATATAGACGCTCACGACAATAGCGGCAACTCGGCAGCAGCAATTGCCGCAAACACAGGCAATAAAGATGTTGCCCGGCTGCTTATTACAAAAAAATATAATCTTGGCGCAGCTCCGGCCGCAGAGGAAATTACAACCACCACGCCTTTGCCAAAGCCCAGTGAAACCACAATTACGCAAAGTACATCACTCACAGAACTAAATACCGCCCTCTTCAACGCCGTACAAAACGGCAATAAGACAGAAGTAGAGCACCTGCTAAACAAAGGCGCGGACGTGAACGCGCCGGTCGTGGACAGCAAAGGATATAACCCTAAGGATACTGACAATAAATGGCTTAAAACCCCGCTTCACGAGGCCGCATTGAAAAACCTGCCTGACATTGCCAAATTACTCATACAAAAAGGCGCAAACATAGAGGCACGAGATAATTATTTTGGTCACACCCCTCTTATCTATGCAACAGCCAATAACAGCATTGAGGTCGCCAAACTACTTATAGATAACGGCGCAAATGTTAACGCAAAAACCAGTTACAACGAAACATCTCTTAGCCGAGTGAGGAATATCGACTTGGCAAAGCTTTTACTGGCAAAAGGCGCGGACGTGAACTCAAAAAGCAATTACGGACACACTCCGCTTCACACGGCTGCGTGGAAAGATTTAATACCAATAGCCGAGCTTCTTATATCAAATGGTGCCGACGTAAAAGCAAAAAATATAAAAAAACAAACCCCCATCTACGAGGCAAAGAGCGCTGCCATGGTCGAGTTTCTTATATCGAAAGGCGCTGACATTAATGTAACAGACGAAAACGGCCTCACGCCGCTTGATATCGCCGTAAAGAACAACAACACGGCTGTCATCGAGACACTTAAAAAACACGCAAAGTGAAAAACGCGCCCCACCCGGTACATGGGTGGACGAAGCGCCGATAAATACCCTGAATAACAGGAGGCCCCATGACAAAATCAGGCACAACATTTCTTGTTTTGCTTCTATTAATTTTATCACCATGCTCCCTATGGGCAACAGACCATAACACTTCGCACGGCAAGCCGCCAAACGAAGGCGTAATACACGTTCTCGAAGGGCATGATTTCATGAAAGGCGGCTATACCCTTATCGGGTTTCAGGCCGATTTCGGCGACCCCATCGTGGACGAAATAAGGACATTTTACGTAGACGACCCTGAGGTGCTCGAAGAACTCAAGAAAATCTGGGTTACGCACGGGTACGCCCCGATGTATGCCTGCGGCTATCATTACTTGATCCGTTTATATAAGGACAGAAAAGAAGTTGACGGCTTCGATATCAATCTTTCTAACGACTGCGGAACACTGGTAAAGGACGGGGCGTCGTATTATTTTCACAAGGAACTTATTAAACAACTTTCCGATAAATACAAAAAGCCGGCAAGAAAAACGGAAGAATTCTCTTCCATCAAAGATGCAAGGGAGTTCCTTGGCAAGCTCAAAGACGACAGGAATCTGCTCTTCATGCCAACGCCCGAGTGGGCCCTGTATGAAGGGGAATTCCGGTTTAACCTGCTCTGCAAAGGATTTTTCGGCGAGGAGGCCGAACCGTGCCTTACAGAGGCCCGCGAAAAAATCGCAGAAAAATTTCCAAACGAAAAATTTACGATTGAATGGGCCGGCGGTTCATCGCCCAAAAACGGCCTGCATGAAATCATGATTCTGGTAAAATCGAGCAAATCCCTGTACGACGGCTTCAATCTGTACAAGGTGGATTGGAAATGGCGCGATTACAGCTACGACCTTATCTATTATTCCAGGTAAAACCGCAAACCACCCTTACATCTTCACGAACTTCTTCTGGGAATCCGTGACCTTTACGATATAGTGGCGCGTTTCCTCAAACGGCAAATCCTTCTTCATCTTCTCGAACACCTCTTGCGGGGTCATGGAGTTTATCTTGTTTATGGCCCCTACCTTGTCCTTTCTATCACCGGAAAAGGTTTTAAACACGTTGCCAGCACCCGTGTTATAGGCCGCTATTGTGCAGTACTCTCTAGAGAGAGGATTATCTATCTTCTCGAAGTACGTGTACATAACAAGGTTCAAGTACGCGGTGCCAAGCTCGATGTTATTCTCCGCGACAAAGAGATACTCCTTTGTCGGCACCTCGTTCTCGCCGTGTACGTGCTTGTACGCGTCCTTACCGCCGCTTGTTGGAACAAGCTGCATAAGGCCGTACGCAGGAACATAGCTTACTGCAAAGGGGTTAAAGTTACTCTCGGTCTTTATGACTGCGAAGACGAGGCTCTTATTTATGTTGTACTGCTTCGAGTGTTTCTCGACCGTTGAGGCGAACTGTGCGGCCTTTTTCTCGTTATAGTCGCTAACAAGCAGGAACTCGACGTATAGTACCTTCTTTTTCACGCCGTCGTTGTCGACCTCACGTGTCTCTGCCTTCTGTGCCACCAGATAACCGGCATACTTCTCGGCAGCGTCAGGGCCGGACACGGGATTGCCGTTATTATCCTCGATAAGGCCGTCCAGATAGGGCTTCCCGGTAAGAGTTATCTCCTTATCCGAGAAAAGATCTACTGACCTCGGGTCGTCAGGGGTGAGGATGGTAGTGACGATTGCGTTTTTAAGGCTCTTTTGCGGGTCTTTCTCGTCAACGGTCTCGACAGTGACAATGCCCTTGTCAAAGTCCACGATTGCGCGGCTCGCGTAGTTTTGCGTGTACTTTACGTACTGTTTCTGTGTGGGGAGCTTCTTTGCCTCCTTGCCGCCCCACTTCTTTCCGGCAAGGCGCTCGAGCTTGCCCATTACCTTAGAGAACTCGTTTTTTGCCATCTGCAGGTCATCGAGGGCCTGCAGCGGGTCTTCCTTGTATATTTCCTTTTTACTGTTGGCAAAGGCTTTGAGCGCGACCTTGGGGTCCTTACTGGCCGCTATCTTCACGGCATCGCGCACGGTACAGGCCTGAAAGAACACGGCAAGAACGCACAGGATAAAAAGCGTTTTTAGATTCGCCATCAACAGCCTCCTTTTGAAATTAAAGAGCTAGACACCGAAAGGACAAAAGACACATGAAATAACCGGTACCCTTATTTATCACATAAAAAAGCAGGCCGTGTCAAGCATACACGGGCCGCGTCCGGACATGGTTGCCGCGCCGCGCATTTTATGGTAATGTCCATTTGCCGCACAATAATTACTAAAGGAGCTTATTATGCCAAAGGGTTACTGGATAGTGCGCGCCGAGGTGCGCGACATGGAAAAATACAAGGAGTACGTTACTGCCGCAGCCCCTGCCCTGCAAAAATACGGCGCTAAAGTTCTTGTCAGGGCCGGAAAGTTCGAGAACCCGGAAGGCACATCAAGGCCGCGTAACGGCATAATTGAGTTCCCTTCGTACGAAAAGGCGCTCGAGTGCTGGCGGTCTGCTGAGTACCAGGCGGCAATCAAACTTCGCCAACCGGTCTCAACAATGGACATGGTGATAATCGAGGGGTTGGAGGGATAAGCGGCGGCGGATTTATCCGCCGCCGCTTATCTGTCAAGATTAAACCTACTTAAGCTCGAAAACAACGATTACCCGCGCCTTTATCGTAACGCTGCCGTAGCTTCTTATATCGTTTTCCCCGACTTGTATGGTGCCATTGGTATGCTGCGACCCTACAAAATAATTCTCCGCCCAGGCATTCTCCTCTATGCTTACTACCTCGCCGACCTCGGAGCCAAGCGTCTTTGCCATCAACTCAGCCTTGGTCTTTGCGGCAAGAAGGGCCTTCTTGAAAAGTTCTTTTCTCTGCTCGAACTCATCATTACGTTCAAATTGTGTCCTCGGGGCGGTCACGCTGTCATAGCCAGCAAGCGCTGCATAAACCCCGTCAAGCTTGTTCACATCTCTAACCGTAATGACCATATACACCGATGACCTATACCTTCTCTTTTTTTTCTCGTCGTATTCATACTCTCTCTCTTGCACCATCAACGATTTGTCTATGTCGCTTTCCTTTACCCCAACCTTTTTAATGTCCGAATAAAGGCTCTTTACGTCATTGACGGTCGCATCGTGGCTCTCCGACATCTTCGGTTTGGCATTGCTTACCGTTATAGATACCTTTGCGTACTCCGCATCCAGCACGGCCTCGGCAACCCCGGAAACAGAAATGGTCCTTCTCGCTTCGCCGCCAGCCACATTGTCCTTTGCAATCACACCCTCCGGTGACAGCGCGCACACTACCAAAGCAAACAATCCAGCCGCCAGCCATTTCTTCATAACCGACCTCCTGTGTGTTTTGGGTTATTACTTAGACAACTTTTTCGGAAACAGACGCCAAGATACAATGAAAGGATATTACGGAATCAAAGAAAGACGTGCTGTTGCCGCTTCTACGGCAACAGCACGCATGAAAACTTACTTTTCTTCTTTCTTTACGTCAGCTGGCTTTGGCGCCTCGGCTGACTTGGCAACCTCGCCAAGGTACTTTGGCAGATCAACTCCCGCAACCGCGGCAATGTCGTGGAGCGGAGGCACACTCTTTATAAGGCTCGATATGAAGTTCGCGGTAGAAGAGCCCTTGTCGTCTCCCTTGCCGGAATCCCAGACAGTTATCTTATCTATCTTTATGTTCTTTATGGCCTCGACCTGCATGCCGACGATCTCTTCTAACTTCTCTATCATCATGAGGGTGGCAGCGGCCTTCGGATCCCCGTTGCAGCTCTTTATAAGGCGTTCGTAACCTTCGGCCTTGCTGTCGAGTAGCTGCCTGATACCTTTGGCCTCTGCCTCGTACTTCATGAATATGGCGTCGGCGTCTCCTTTGGCGTGTTTACGCGTCTGTTCTGCTATCGCCTCGGCGGCTATCTCCACCTTGCGCTTCTCGATTTCCTGGATAACGACCTGCTCGGCATTCAACCTCTCCTGCTCGGCCTTGTACTGCGCCTTCTGTATCTCCGCCTCGGCCTCGCGCTTCGCGACCTCGCCCTTCTGAAGCGCTGCGGCCTGCTTAACCGCAAGCTCTGCATTGGCGTCGGCTATGTCGGCCTTGGCCTTGTTTTCTCCGCCTATTGCCGCAGCCTCCTGCCCCTGCACGTAGATACGCATATCGGCCTCGGCCTTCTTTTTACCCTTATCGGCCTGAGCGATATTCTCGGCTGTTCTTATCTCCTTTTCCCTTACTGCCTCTATCTCTCCGACCGCGGCAGTCGTTTCCTGCTGCTGCACGTAGATACGCATGTCGGCCTGGGCCTTTTTCTTTCCCTTCTCTGCCTCTGCGGTGTTCTCGGCCACACGGATGTCTTTTTCCCTGTTTGCCGAAGACTGCCCGATAGCGCCCCTCTTCTCCTCCTCTGCAACGTCGACCTTGGCCCTGTTTATGGCCTCGGCAGCCGCCTTCTTACCTATACTCTGTATGTAGTCGGACTCATCCGTGATGTCGGTGATGTTGACGTTTATGAGGTAGAGCCCTATCTTGTTTAGCTCCGGCTCGACGTTCTTTCTCACCGCCTCGAGAAAGCTCTCCCTGTCCTGGTTTATCTGCTCGATTGTAAGGGATGCGACCGTGAGCCTCAACTGGCCAAATATTATTTCCTTTGCCATCTCCTCTATCTTCGCTGTCTGGAGATTCAGGAGACGCTCGGCAGCGTTGTTCATGATGGCTGCGTTGGTGCTGATACCGACTGTAAACGTGCTTGGCACGTTGATGCGTATGTTTTGCTGCGAGAGCGCGTTTTGGAGCGGTATCGGTATGGTCATCGGCGTAAGGCTTAAGTACGCGTAGTCCTGTATGAGCGGCCACACGAGCGCGCCTCCGCCGTGTATGCAATTCGACGACTGCCCCTCTCCCACGCGGCCGTACACGACAAGTATCATGTCCGAGGGACAGCGCTTGTACCTCGATGCAAGGAATATTACCGTCGAGACTATGAAAACTATGAACGCAAGAATCGGAAGTATCCAGAAAGCCGACATGTGTTTACCCTCTCTTCTTAGTTGATTTTTTCTACAATCAGCCTGTCGCCGGAGATATCCACGACCTTTATCGTATCGCCTGTCTTGAGCTCTTTTTTATCGGCAGAAACGGCCTCATACTCCCTCTGCCGCCCCTTTACCGTAACCGTCACCTTGCCGACACCGCCCTCGGCAATCCTCTGGTAAACGCTACCCTGTGCGCCGAGCATGTCGTTTATCTGCATCGTGCCGCTTGCCTGAAGTTTCTTCGCGCGCGAAAATATCGCGGCTATGGCCCATACAGTCCCGACACCCGCGGCAATAGAAGCGATAAACGTGATAACGACGTTTATGCCGCCCTGGTTCGACATTACAAACCCTACGAGCCCGAACATCATAAAAAACGCGGTCAGGCTCTGGAGCGTGAGTATCTTGAAGCTCTCCGCGGCCTCGGCGCTGCTGACGTCGGAATTACCGACGTCTATGGGCACGTCCCCGTGCTCGCCAAAGCCGATAAGCTCGGCAATGAACTTAACAAGAAAAAGCAGACCGCCTATCACGGCGCATACCAAAAAGAACTTCTCGAGACCGCTCATCGCTTCGAACATTATGGATACACCTCCGTGTTTTCACGCCATATAACCTATGACTGCGTGAAAATTTCATGGTAGTTTATCACAATATTCGGATAATCGTCAAACGAATTGCAAAGCGCCGGCCATACGCCCGTTGCCCATTCATGCCACGAGAACACCGTAAAGCATCTGGTTGCTTTTTTCAAAGCAATGTAATACCGGCCCCTTACTTAAGTTCGAACGAAACATTGACCATTATCTTAAGCCTGCGCCTGCCGTAATCGCCTCCGACGTCGTCACTGGGCGCGCCCTTATAAGACACCATGCCAAACGCAGGGCCTTGGTATTGCTCCGACATGTCGGTAGCGCTGATTTGCAAAGCCTCTCCTACCGCGGCGTCGAGCGTCTTTGCCATGACCTCTGCCCTGGCCCTTGCCGAAAGAAGGGCCTTTTTAAGGAGCTTTTCCTTCTGCCCGGCCTCGTCGTGGCGCTTGAATGCGGTACGGCCAATTGTAACGCTATCAAAGCCTGACAACGCGGCATACACGCTGCCGAGCATACCGATATCCTTTAACGTAATTTCAAGAAGCACGGTAGAAAAGTATCCGGGCACGAACTTTCCATCCTCGTTCCTGTAATCGCGCCTCATGCGTTGTACTATCAGTGACTTCTTGATATCGTCTTCCTTCATGCCCGTCTTTTTAAGCGAGGCATAGAGCTTTTTCATTGTTGTCACGGTAGCCTCGTAGCTCTCGGATGCGCTTTTCTCGCTTACATGCGTTACATCGAGCGATACGGTAGCGTACTCGGCATCAAGCTCGCCCTCGGCAAAGTCCTGGACCATGACGGTACGCCGCCCGTCGTCTTGCCCTGCCATCCCGATGGCAGGAACACTCAAAACCAACATCAGTACGAAAACAACATAAAAAAGTCTTTTCATTGGAAACCTCCTCCTTGGTTTGGCAGCACGCCGGACTTATCCACAGCCTTGCCCTACCCGGCTATGCTACCTATTATACATTGGACGCGCCACGTTGCCGCTTTATTGGGTAATCTGTCTGAAACAGGCAGATTACCACCTCCACAAACCTGCAAGCCTGTCAGACGAGGCTGAAATTACCTTAAAAACCGTCACCCCCCGCAAGTTTGGTGTCAGACGAGGCAACGGGGCGTTTTTGTCCGCAGGCGTATGTCGTCAATACGTCGAGGAACAAAAACGCCCCGATAACGCAGTATGACGCCAAAATCGCGGGGGGCTATACTTCCCTCTTGACAGGCCCCAAAACCTCTGTTAGGCTTACCTTTTTGGACTAAAAGGCCTAAAACGCACCTAACCCCTAACCGAAAAGAAAAAGGAGGATTTCCGCCGTATGAAAAAGCATTTCCTGATGGCGCCGGGGCCCACCCCTGTACCCGAAAGAGCGCTCCTCGCCATGGCTCAACCCATGATGCACCACAGAACCCCGCAGTTCTCGGCAATATTCGCGGAAACGTGCGAGCTCTTAAAATATGTGTTCCAGACCAAGCAGGACGTGCTCATACTCGCGGCCTCGGGAACAGGCGCCATGGAGGGCTCGGTCACGAACCTCTTCAACGCCGGAGACGAAGTGCTTACGATAAACGCCGGAAAGTTCGGCGAAAGGTGGACAAAGATCGCCCAGGCATACGGGCTTAAGGTAACAGAAATAAAGGTAGAGTGGGGCAATGCCGTAGACCCGAAGGCAGTAAAGGAAGCTCTCGATAAGAACGCCAATATAAAAGGCGTATTCTGCCAGGCAAGCGAGACCTCAACTACCGTGCAGCATCCGGTAAAGGAAATCGCAGCGCTTACGAAGGATAAGAACTGTCTTCTTATCGTAGACGGCATTACTGCAGTCGGCGTCATGTCGCTCCCCATGGACGAGTGGGGCATAGACGTGCTCGTATCCGGAAGCCAGAAGGCGTTCATGCTGCCGCCGGGCCTTGCCTTCGTAGCACTTAGCGAAAAGGCATGGAAGTTCAATGAGACATCGAAGTGTCCGCGCTTCTACTTCGACTTTAAGAAGGAAAGAAAGAACATGGCGGACAAGACGACCGCCTACACCCCTGGCGTATCGCTAATCATCGGCCTCAGGGAAGCCCTTCTCATGATAAAGGAAGAGGGCCTTGAGAACACGTTTGCAAGGCACGAAAGGCTCGGACGCGCCGCAAGAGAGGCGATGAAGGCCCTTGGGCTTAAGCTCCTTGCCCCTGACGCCCCAAGCTTCGCAACAACGGGCGTGTACGTACCAGAGGGCGTTGACGGCGGAAAGCTTGTTAAGTACATGCGCGATACCCTTGGCGTCACGATGGCAGGCGGCCAGGACCACTTAAAGGGCAAGATATTCAGGATCGCGCACCTTGGCTACATCGACACATTCGACATGATAATCGCCGTATCGGCAATCGAGATGGCGCTAAGTAAGCACGGCCACAAGGTCGAATTCGGCAAGGGTGTTGCCGCGGCACAGAAGATACTTCTCGAAGGCTACAAATAAAAAACAATTACGGAGCGTAAAAGCGAGATGAAGGTACTTATAAGCGACAGCCTCTCGGAAGCGGCTGTAGAGATATTCAAGAAGGCAAAGGGCATCGAGTGCGTCGTAGATACGAAGATCACGCCCGAAGACCTTAAAAAGACCATAAACCAGTACCACGGCCTGGCAGTAAGGAGCAGGACCAAGGTAACGGCGGAAATCCTCGAAGCGGCGACGAACCTAAAGGTCGTAGGCCGCGCCGGCACGGGTGTCGACAACATAGACGTCCCGGCTGCCACGAAAAAAGGTGTGGTCGTAATGAACACGCCCGGCGGCAACACCGTAACCACGGCAGAGCACGCCATCGCCATGATGGTATCGCTTGCAAGGCACATTCCGCAGGCAACGGCCTCGATGAAAAGGGGCCAGTGGGAAAAGAAGAAGTACGAAGGCACAGAACTTACCGGGAAAACACTTGGCATACTCGGAGTCGGTAACATCGGAAGTGTAGTTGCAAACAGGGCCCAAGGCCTAAAGATGAACGTCATTGCCTACGACCCGTTCATATCGACGGAGGCAGCCGAGAAGATGGGCATCACGCTCGTATCTCTCATAGAGCTCTACGAGAAGAGCGATTTTCTCTCCATACACGTGCCGCTTCTAAAGGAAACGAAGAACATCGTCAACAAAGAGGCCTTTGACAAGATGAAGAAGGGCGTAAAGCTCATCAACTGCGCCAGAGGCGGAATCGTCAACGAGCAGGACCTTCTAGAGGCCATAAAGAATAAGAAGGTCGCGGCAGCCGCGCTCGACGTGTTCGAGCAGGAACCGCCGCCAAAGGACCACCCGCTGCTTGCTCTCGAAGAGGTAATCATGTCGCCGCATCTTGGCGCATCGACCTTCGAGGCGCAGGAAAACGTCGCAATAGCGGTTGCAGAGCAGATGGTGGACTATCTTACGACCGGAACTGTAAGGAACGCGGTAAACGTGCCAAGCGTATCCGGAGACGTGCTTGCCGCAATCGGGCCGTACATCACCCTTGGCGAGAAGCTTGGAAGCCTGCAGGGCCAACTCCTTAGCGGCGGCATCGAAGAGGTCTCAATTGAGTACGCAGGCGAAGTGGTCGGCCATAACACCGCGCCCATAACAACGGCGGTGCTTAAGGGGCTCCTTAGCTGCGTCATGGAGGACGTGGGCGTAAACCTCGTAAACGCATCGAGCCTTGCAAAGGACAGGAACATCAAAGTAAGCGAAACAAAGAGCTCGAGGGCAATAGACTTCGCAAGCTCCGTAACCATAACCGTAAAGGCTTCCGGCAAGGAGCAACTCGTAGAGGGCGCTCTCTTTGGAAAGTCCGAGCCAAGGCTTGTAAAGCTCGACAAGTTCTTCCTCGACGCCGTGCCAGAAGGTAACCTCCTTATCCTCCATAACGAGGACAAGCCCGGGGTCATCGGAAATGTCGGCACGCTACTTGGCGAGAACAAGGTAAACGTCGCAAGGCTGCACCTTGGAAGGGCAAAGGCCGGCGGAGAAGCGGTAAGTGTATGGAGCATAGACGGCCCGCTCTCAAAGGACGTGTCGGATAAGCTAAAAAAGCTCCCGCACATGATATCGGCAAAGGCAGTAAAACTCTAACACCGTAGTTCCTTTAAACGCCGCGAGGCGGTATCGCTGAGGATTGCGGGGAACGCGCAACTTGAAATGACGAACACCGGAAAAAACCAGGCGATATCGCTTCCGCAGGGCGTACGAGACATACTCCCGGAAGAAGCGGAAAAGATTGCAAAGGCCGAGGCCGCCATTACGGCGGTCTTTCGGCGTTTCAAGTACGGCCGCGTAATAACGCCTTTACTCGAATACGTCGACGTGCTCTCTCTTGGCATCGGAGAGCAGCTAAGAAACGACCTTCTAAAGTTCATAGACGCCCAGAGCGGCCGCGTCATGGCCATAAGGCCCGACATCACGCCGCAAATCGCAAGGGTCGTTGCAACCAGAATGAAGGACTGCCCCCTGCCCCTTCGGCTCTACTATAACGAAAACGTAATCCGTTCCTCAAATAACGGCGGCTCTGCAAAGGCAAGAGAGGTGCTCCAGATAGGCGCGGAGCTCATATCCGCAGAGGCAACGCCCGAGATGGACGCGGAGATGGTAGTCATGGCAGCGGAGGCCATGAAAAAGTCCGGCATCAAGAAGTTCACCATAGACCTTGGCGACGTGGGGTTTGTGAAAAAGGCGCTTTTAAGGCTCGACATCTCTCTTGAGGAAAAGCTCGTCATCAAGGAAGCAATAGCCAAGAAGGACTCCTCGACCCTCGAGAACACGCTCGAGCTTCTTAAGACAAAGCCGTCACCCAAGAATAAAAAGCTTTTCATGGCGCTCCCGACACTCTACGGCGGCGCGGACGCGGTAAAAAACGCCCTCTCGCTCGTAAAGGGCATGAGCGAGCTCACTGAATCTCTCGAGTACGTGCAGTCAATCCTTGCAATAGTGAAGAAAAAGGGCTATAAAGAATACGTAACCGTGGACATGGGCGAGGTCAGAGGATTGGACTACTATACGGGCATAATTTTCGAAGGGTTCGCCGCGAATGTCGGCGAGCCGATCCTTAGCGGCGGACGCTACGACACCCTTACGGCGAAGTACGGGTTCCCGGCCAAATCAACAGGGTTTGCCTTCAACATGGCGAACCTCGTAACAGCGCTCGACAAAAAATAACTTCCTCTAAAAAAGAAGACAAAATGGCGAAGACAAAGAAGACATCCGCCCAGAAAAAGGCGGCCAAAAAAAGCACGGCCTCGGCAACCGGGAAAACAACGGTAAAAAAAGCGGTAAAAACCTCGCGCGGTGCATCGAAGAACGTCGTCATAATCGGCGCGCAGTGGGGCGACGAGGGTAAAGGCAAAATCGTCGACATACTTAGCGAAAAGGCCGATGTGGTGGTACGCTACCACGGCGGCAACAACGCAGGCCACACCGTCATCGTAAACGGCGAAAAGACGATACTCCACCTCATCCCCTCGGGCATACTGCACAAAGGGAAAAAATGCGTCATTGCAAACGGCGTGGTAGTCGACCCCGAGGTGCTACTAAAGGAAATCGACAACCTGAAGGCAAAGGGCCGCTTCAATGCCGACGATTTGCTAATCAGCAAAGACGCGCACGTCATCATGCCCTACCATAAGAAACTCGACGCGGCAAAGGAGAGGCTAAGAGGCTCATCCAAGATCGGCACCACAGGGCGCGGCATAGGCCCGGCATACGAGGACAAGGTATCGAGATGCGGCATACGTGTCGGAGACCTTTTAAACGAGAGCGAGTTCAAGGCAAAGCTCGAAGCAAATCTTAAAGAGAAAAACCAGTACTTCAAAACGCTTCTTAACGAAAGCGGCTTCTCTACCGACGACATCTTCGGGGCGTATGTTGAGTTTGGCAGGAAGCTTAAGCCCTTTATAATAGACGCCTCGGTGTACATCAATAACCGCATCCGCGAGAAGAAGGCGGTCCTATTCGAAGGCGCGCAGGGCACGCTCCTGGACGTTGACTTCGGCACTTACCCGTTCGTCACATCGAGTAACACCATAGCCGGAGAGGCAGCGGTTGGAAGCGGCATCGGCCCCACACTCATAGACAAGGTCGTTGGCGTTGCCAAGGCCTACGCAACAAGGGTCGGAGAAGGCCCCTTCCCAACAGAACTATTCGAAAAGGACGGCGACAACTTAAGGGAACAGGGCGGCGAGTACGGCTCTACAACAGGAAGGCCGAGAAGGTGCGGCTGGTTCGACGCCGTGGCCGTACGCTACGCAGCAAGGCTAAACGGGCTCTCGGGCCTTATCATTACAAAGATGGACGTTCTGGATAATATAGCCGAGATAAAAATCTGCACCGGATACAAGTATAAGAACACCGTTTTGACGGAATTCCCGTCCGAGCCGCACATACTTAAAGACTGCACACCTGTGTACGAGAGCTTCAAGGGGTGGATGGCGCCCACACACGGGGTTAAAGACTTTGCAAGGCTTCCCAACCTCGCAAAGCAGTACATAAAGGCAATCGAAAAAGTAACGGGCGTGCCGGTGATTATCGTATCTGTTGGCGCGGAACGTAATAGTGTCATCTTCCGGGAAGACCCGTTCAGATAGCAGGCTACGAAAGCGGCGATTTTGCCGTGATGCTTCGTTGCACGAAAATTTTTGATCCTCGACGTATCGGACGTTATACGCCTGCGGTCAAAAATTCCGTGCGCCTTGCCTAACGGCAAACTTACCGCTTTGTTGGGTCAAAAAAAATAGCAACATTGCTGCCACAAACACCATCTCTGCAGCAAAAACCCTACCAACAGTTACATTTCGACAAATCATGTAAAATAAATCTTGACAACAATTATTCTTTCTACTACTATTTTGCATAGTAGTGCCATTCCTTTCTGCTAACTAAAAATTAAATACGAATATCGACTTTGGGCAACAATAGAACATTTTATCAAGCAAGGAGCTAATTATGTTCTCATGCTTAAAAAACAACCCAATTCTATTTACGTTCACATTGCTTTTACTCATAATATCCATCACATTTCTGAGCCAGACGCACACATATGCCGCCGAATCATCGGCAGCTGACAAATCATCAGCACCACCGACTGTATCGCCAACAAAACCACCCGTGCCTTCAGCTCCGGCTCCAGCTCCAGCAAAAATATCACCATCAGACTGTTTAACATGCGCACATTTACCGTCCCCAGAACCCAATAAACCTAAAAAACCTAAGGGACATAAAAAAGATAGTGGGACCCTAACCCCAGCTCACAAGCTACCAGCACCAGAAGAGGATGATGAGATTCGTATAAAAAAAGAAACTATTCAAAGACCATAGATTCCTATATATGGCTAAAAGTTTAACATGCCAAGGAGTTCATCAATGATCACCTCGACAAAAAAAATATTATACTCTACAGGGCTTATTGTTTTTTCGTTAATAATATGCTCCGGCTGTGCACACCTGCCTGCTCCAAAAACAAAATCTACCACGCCGTCTATGATGGAAAAACCAGCCGACAAACACCACTTACCGGCATTAGATGATAACACTACAACACCGCCACAAAGCACGCTTGAACCGGAAAATTAAACACCACAACTAATCATAAAACGACGAGGACCACATGCCAGCACCAAGAAAAACAGCATTCTACCATATAGCATTATCAATCATTATTTTGATTGTAGCCGGATGCAGCTCAACCAAGACCAAAACAGGACTTTACGACCAAGGCATGCACACCGGCACTGTAACATTACTAAGGGTTGACAACCCAAAAGCTTGCCCGCCACTCACCAACGGAGTGACATCCGATTCGGCTGACAAAGAGGCAGCCGCACCTGCAGCAAACAATCCAAAAACAGCCCCACCCTCGCCGACTGCAGTACTGCCCGCCCCATCCGCAGCAGCCGGTACAGATGCACCCGAACTTACGCCGCCCAACAAAGAAACACCCGAGCAACATAGCCAAAAAATACAAAATGACGTTGCTAGCTGGTTACCTGAAGATATTGGCCGCTTTGTAAAACTTCGCCATAAGATGGACACGGCCGGCCTGTACTGCCCTCAAAACACTGTCACAAATGACGACCTTGTGACTATCACGCTGGACTCAGCGTTTATAAAATATTTTAAGGAAAAGAAAAGTATATGGCCTTGGTCTTCAGAACAAAAAAAGGGAGAAATAGCGCTTGTCCTGTCCTTTGAAAGCGGCAACGATTCAAGGGACGATATCCTTATATACGGCAGTCAGGGACAGACCAGCGGTTCTTTTCTGAATGCCGAAGACTGGCCCATGATAGGCCCTATAACAATAAAGGGTGACAACCTTAAAATAAGATTAGTCATGATAGAAATAGACAAGGTTGAAAACGAAGAGACCAAAATACTTATTCGCAAAATCGCAAACGTCGCTACAACGCTAAAACCAGGAACAGCAACGGCAACAGCAATACCATTGGAACTCATGGATGTGCTTTTAAGCATGAATAGCGACGACATCATTTTGGACCAGAGGTTTTCACTTAAAAGGGTCCCTGGCAGCGACACGCCGTCCCAATTCGCCACCGCCCCGCTACTTTACGGCAAATACGTGGTGATGCTGCAATCCGACAGATTTACCGATAAAAACATAGGAGAAGAGGCCCGCGTATCGACGTCACCGATTTCAATAAACGACATGCGGTATGACACATATTCATCGAGAATATTTAAAACTTACAATTACTTACCATATCCCGAATTGAACTACACAGGGACCAAGTGTGAAACACCGGAGAACCAACGCCCCCCCTTAACAAACATACTCGCAGGCGAAAAAAAGACACTCTACGGCGGTATACGGGAAGGCAATTCGGCAATCACACTATCGACCTTTGGGGTATGGAGTAAAGATAGCGCACAAAAAAGTTGTCCAATGTATGGGATACAAAAAAGCATTAGCTCTCAATATAAGTGTAACTATACTGATAGGGAAATATTTAACGGAATTCTTGACAACTACGTTAACGGCCCAGAAGCAAAAAGAGAGCGCGAGGTCAAACTCGGCTACAACGAAAATGTAAACCTTGGCGTAGTAGATGTTGCCCAATGCATCGTAGACGCAGTAAAAGGCATCTATGATGATTCTCGTCGTGTGGAGCCGCAACTTTCCACAAATACGGGTGAGGACACAGATTCTTACATAAGTGGAACAAACGGTTTTGGGGAAGTCATTAAAACCGGCGATACGCTTTACTTCGAGTACCCTGTGATAATGTACCCGACTGCCTACACGTTCCTTGCGCAATACCCCACACATACAAATATAGTATTTACAATTAGCAGATCGCTTGGCGGCGAAGGCACGCCGGCGCACCTAAAACTGAAAACAAGTGCGGAGGAATTCAACAAAAAAATAACCGACATGCAAGCCACGGCTGACATCGAAAAACTGAAAACAGCACTGACAGAGGTTCACAACAGCTACAACAAAGAACGCGCCGTGCTGCGTAAACTTGAAGGACAAGGCACTGTCAAGGATAAAATATGTCTATTATACACGGAACTTAAAAACAAAAAGAGCACAAACCAAGACTGCTCCATAAAAGAGGGCGAGAAACTTTTCTACAACGAGCTATACCATCTTACGGGAAAGCACTTTAACTGCCAGGAAGAGATAACCAAACACATAGGTACTATTTGCGACCCAAAACCACCAACCACCACTTCAGGCGCCACAAGTAAAAAATCCGTAAAATAATATACGGATTATCTGTTAAATCTACAGCCTCCGCCGCGCACATCTAAAAACAAAAGCCCTCTTCCCAAATTGCAGCGGGAAGAAGGATAACAAACCAACCTCACTAACTACACGTGGCATAAGCCGTAGGGCGGGCACCGCCCACCATTCTTTACCGCCTCAATTCTACCACACCTCTCAAAAATCGCCAAGCATGTCCCGTGCTTGATACGGGATTTCGCGTCAGACGAAGAAGCGGTCTTTACCCCATCATAAACCCGCAAGTTTGGTGTCAGACGTGGCAGCACGGCGTTTTTGTCCGCAGGCGTATCACACGTCCGATACGTCGAGGAACAAAAACGCCGTGATAACGAAGTATGACGCCAAAATCGCGGGTTTACTCTGCCACAAACTTTCCATAAGCCCTCCACACTCCCTCCATATTGGAAATGTAAGATATCGGCGTAACAACAAACCCAATCACGGAGGACACGTTATGGAAAATATCCGCGAAGACGCACAGGCCGCGCCAAAGGGAACGAGGCTGCTGCTGCTTATGGCAGTAGTGGCGATAACCGACCAGCTTCTCTACAACTACGCGCCAAAGTGGAGCTCCAAGGCGTACTCGATTGCCTACGCCGGATGGAGCGCCGGGGCGTTCTTCATAGTACTTAACGCCGCAATCGCAGCTGCCAGGTGGAGCGAGCTAAAAGAACGCCGCAGCGCGCGTAACCTGCTCTTTACGCTAAACGCAGCGCTTGCCCTCTCATGCGCTATCGAGCCGTCCATGCTGACGCTCGCGCTCTCAGTGGCAGGGGCAATAGCGCTGGCGCTACTTCCAAACGCAACAGGCAGGTACTTCGACACCGAGTCGCTTGCAAACAACATCGTAAAGTTCCTGCCCCGCTTCTTTTACAAGCTTATGCCGGACTTAAAGCGCAGCGCGAGAGAAAGTATGCGCGGCGGCGCGCTTAAGTCCACTGTGTTCTGGGTGCCTGCGGCCCTTTTTTCGATTACCTTCATAATGCTATTTGCAATAGCCAACCCGCTAATCGAGAGCGCGCTGTCGCGCGGCCTCACGTGGGCGTGGAACGCGCTCGTGGACCCGTTCAGGGTGTTTTTCTGGCTTATGACCGCCATGCTCTGCTGGCCGCTCCTTGCTACCGAAGGGTTCAGGCTCACGGAGCCGAAGGGCCACATATTCTACGAAGAAGCGTTCGCGGACAAAAAAGGCAGGACGCTAAAGGACAAGCTCTCCTGCCCTGCCTCTCTTACGCGCGCCCTGGTTGCATTCAACGCCATATTCCTCGTTCAGACGGCCATGGACTGCGTCTACCTGCTTGGCAACGCAGCGCTTCCCCCGGGCTTTACATTCGCCGAATACGCGCACAGAGGCGCGTACATTCTCATATTCACAGCGCTCCTTGCCGGAGCGTTCACAGTGCTTGCTGTAAAGCCCGGAAGCGATTCATCCAAGTCCGCGCTCGTTAAGAAACTCCTCTCTCTCTGGATAGCGCAGAATATATTTCTCGTGTTCACATCCGCGCTAAGGACAGTGCTCTATATAGAAGCGTACTCGCTAACTCTCTTTCGCGTGGCCGCGCTCGTGTGGATGGGGCTTGTTGCAGCGGGCCTTACTCTCCTCGTCATACGCATATACAAGAACAAGTCCGACTCATGGCTCGTCAATGCCAACGGCGCTGCAGTTCTTGCTGTGCTGGTGGTATCACTCTTTGTAAACTTTCGCGGCTTTATCGCCTCGTATAACGTCGCGCACAGCCTCGAGGTCGAGGGCACAGGGCTGACACTCGACGTGCAGTACCTAAGAAAGCTCGGCCCGGAGGCAATACCGGCGCTGACAAAGTACATAGATACGGCAAAGCTTACGGACACTAAATTCACCGAGACTGTCTACGCAAGAGACTATCTCGTAAAAGAATTACGGCAAACGACCGGCAGCTTCGGCACCATGACAGTGAGGCGAAGAGCCCTGCTCGCATTCGTCACAAAGGCCGATACTTCCGAGAGGCGCGCCGCTGTCACAAAATAAGTGAACGCGCGGCTTGATTATTATATAATTACTCTGCCGGTATAAAGACAACGGAGACCATGATGCCGCACACCGTGCTCATAGCAGACGACGACCCGCACATAAGAGAAGTGGCGCGCTTTGCCCTTGAAAAGGCCGGGCTTCGCGCGATATCTGCCGAGGACGGGGCAGAGGCCATCTCTCTCTTTACGCGCGAGAAGCCCTCGCTCGTAATACTCGACGTAATGATGCCCGAAAAAGACGGCCTCGAGGTGTGCAGAGAAATACGTAAAAGGTCGTCCGTGCCGATACTGTTTCTCTCATCGCGCTCCGATGAAATAGACCGCGTCGTGGGGCTTGAGCTTGGCGGCGACGACTACGTAACAAAGCCGTTTAGCCCGAGGGAACTGGTTGCGCGCGTAAACGCAATACTAAAGCGCGCCTCTGGGGCCGCGCTTACACCAAAAGAGGAACGCCTAAGGCACGGCAGCTTAACACTCGACACCGAGGGAAGGACCGCGCTCTGGAAGAAAACTCCAATCGAGCTTACTGCAACCGAGTTCTCTCTTCTTTTGACCCTCATGCAGCGGCCGGGAAAAGTATTTTCACGGGACAACCTGATGGACTTGGTGTATAAGAACGACGTGCACGTAAACGACAGGACCATCGACAGCCACGTGCGCCACGTAAGGGCAAAGTTCGAAGAGGCCGGGGCAAAGGACATAATCGAGACCATGCGCGGCGTCGGGTACCGCATAGGCGGCTGCGAATGAAAAAAGGGATATTTAGCATCAAAGGCATGCTCCTTCTCGTTAATGCCGCGGTACTTGCCGTGCCCGTAGCGGTAATATACTCTGCGCGCATCTACGACGGCGAGCTTATCAGAAGGACCGAGGCAGAGCTCATTGCCCAGTCCGCGTTCATCGAGGCGGCGTATAAGCAGGCCGCAGCAAAGCATATAAAGAACTTTTCAACTTACGGCAGGCCAAACCTCGCGCCAGCAGGCGTCATAGAAACGGAAAAAGGCGCGCTCACCCCCGTTAACCCGCAAATAGACCTTGCAAGTGCTGCGATACTCGAAGACCGCGCGGCCGCAAACCCGGGAGTAAAGGCCGACGCGCGCGCTATCTTGATAGGCAAAGACATTTCTCCAATCCTTACCGAGGCGCAGAAGAAAACCCTTGCCGGCATACGCGTGCTCGATTATAACGGCACGGTCGTTGCCGGAAGAGACGAACTCGGGCTCTCGCTCTCTGGCATCGAAGAGGTGGACAAAGCCCTTACCGGCTCCTTCACAAGCGTTCTAAGAAAAAGAAACTCGGACGGCCCGAAGCCAGCCCTCTCCTCCGTAAGCAGAAGGACCGCGGTGCGCGTATTCACCGCAATGCCGATAACGGTAGACAACCGCGTCATCGGTGCCGTGTACATGTCGAGGACGCCGGAGAGCTTATCAAAAACGCTTTATTCGCAGTTGAACACGTTTTTCTACGCAGCTATTCTCGCAATCGCCCTTACGCTCCTTATATGGTTCGCGTCCGCGTACGCCATAACGAGGCCGCTTGAGTCCCTCATAGCGCAGGCCGAGGCTGTCATGCGCTCTCAAACGCCGCCGCCGCTTAGAAGCCCGGCGCCTTTGGAAATAGAGCTTATCTCAGAGAGCATGATAAGGATGGCCGAGGCGGTCGAAAAAAGGGCCTCTTACATAAGGGACTTTGCCGTGCGCGTCTCTCACGAATTCAAGACGCCCACTGCCTCGACACTTGCAACGGTCGAGCTCTTAAAAGAGCACATGGAGGAGATGAGCAAAGAGGAGAAAGAAAAATTCCTCGAGATGATACGGCTGGATGCAAAGCGCCTTGAAAGGCTAACCGAAAAGCTAACAGAGCTTGCCAGGGCCGATATGCTAAAGCCAAAGGACGAGTCTTCCGATGCATCCGCCCTCTTCGCCCTTATAAAAACAAAGTACGAAGGCATGGGTGTTGCCTTCGAATTCCGTCCGGCGTCGCATGGCATGAGCATCCCTGCGGCCACGGAGATGCTCGAGACGATATTCATCAACCTCATAGACAACGCAATAGCAAACGAGGCGGCTGCTATCAGGATAGCAGCCGCCAATAACGGCAGCACTGTCACGCTTACCACGAGCGATAACGGCAGGGGCATAAGCGAAGCGAACCTTGAACACGTATTCGAGCCCTTCTTTACAACAGGCAGAAAGACCGGGGGCACGGGGCTTGGGCTCACTATAGTCAAATCAATCGTGGATGCGCACGGCGGCACCATAAGCGCACAGAGCACACCCGGGGCCGAGACAACCTTCTCCATAACGCTTCCCAAAAGGCCTTCATAACAGGTTTTTTACAGACACACCCCAAAAACCTCAACAAAATCAGGTCATTGCCCCACCCCCTACATATTGTGGCCATTTAGAAAAATTATACTTTCTGTGGTATTTTTTCCTTTGACAAAGCAAATGAACTTTGCTACTCTTACGTTCAACGATACAAAAGACGGGATAAAAACCTCCTAACAATGAAGATAAAAAAGCTCACCATACACGGCTTCAAGTCCTTCTCCGACAGGACGACCTTTGCCTTTCACGAAGGTGTAAGCGGCATCGTAGGGCCAAACGGCTGCGGCAAGAGTAACATCGTAGATGCCATACGCTGGGTGCTTGGCGAGCACAACGCGCGCCACCTAAGAGGCAAGCACATGGAGGATTTGATTTTCGGCGGAAGCGAATCGAGAAAGCAGGTCGGTATGGCGGAGGTAACGCTCACCCTCGCAAACGACAACGGAGCAGCGCCTGCCGCGTACGCGAACTTCTCTGAAATAGAAATTCAGCGCCGCCTCTACAGGGACGGCGAGAGCGAGTACGCCATAAACAAGGTCCCCTCGCGCCTAAAGGACATCGTCGAGCTCTTCACTGACACGGGCATCGGCACCAGGGCCTACTCCATTATAGAGCAGGGCCAGGTCGGATGGCTCGTAAACGCCAAACCGGAAGAAAGAAGAGAGATATTCGAGGAAGCAGCCGGGATAAACAAATATAAGCACAAAAAGGACGCGGCACTTAGACGTCTCGAATCAACGCAAGAGAACCTCACGCGCGTAACCGACATCATCGCCGAGGTAAAGAGACAGCTTAACTCGCTAAACAGGCAGGCCAAGAAGGCCGAGCGCTATAAGATACTAAAGGACGAGCTTAAGGGGCTCGACCTCTTCCACTCGCACGCTGAGTTTGCGCGCCTCTCGGCAGACCTTACGCGCCTTGCCTCCGAGATAACGGCCGCAAACGACAAGGAAGCGGCCCTTGGCGCAGAAGCAGGCGCAAAGCAGAGCGCCATAGACGAGCTAAGGCTCGAGCAGACATCCAGAGAGAACGAATACCGCGACATAAGGGAAAAAACCTCCAGCCTCGAACGAAACATCCAGGAAGAAGAGCGCCTAAGAGAAATCGCCGCGCTTAGGATAGAGGAAATAAAACGCCTTGCAGAGCGGCTCTCCGGCGACATAGAAGAGCTCTCAACACAGATACATACGATGAAGGGCGAGTTCGAATTCGTATCTTCCGAGATAAAGAGCGCCGAGACGATCGCATCCGAGGAAAAGAGCCTTCTTAACGCAAAAGAGGCCGAGGCAAACGACGCGGACGCGAAGCTGAAGGCAAAGGAAGACGCGCTACGTTCTATCGAGGCAACGAAGATAGAGCTTCTGACCAAACTTGCTGACGCAAAGCACGCGCTTCAGGCCGTTATAAAGGAAGAAGAAACGCTAAGGGAGCGCTCTGCGCGCCTTACAAGCGAGATAGCCTCTACCGCGCGCGCGATCGAAGAGAACGCATCGCCGCTTAAGATGCTACAGGGCGCTATGAGCGAGCTCGAGAGAAGAAAAGAGTCCATAGACTCGGGCATCAAGACAACGGAGGAGCGGCTTAAATCCCTCGAGACTGCGCGCGGCGACAATGCTACCCGCCTCGAAACCCTAAGAGAAAGCTTCGCAACCAAGAACGCCCGTCTAAACGCCCTAAACGAGATGAACGCCTCGATGGAAGGCGTAAAGGACGGCGTAAAGAGCCTCATACATGAGAATAGAACCGGCGTGCACGGCATGATAGCCGACGTCATAGAGACGGCTCCGGGCTACGAACGCGCCGTAGAGGCCGTGCTTGGCGAAAGGCTCCAGTACGTCATCGTACAGAGCCACCGAGAAGGCATCGAGGCGGTAGATTATCTTAAGACCCACGCCTCCGGCCGCGCAAGCTTTATCCCTGTTACCGAAGCAAGGCTTTCCTACTCTAACGGGAACGGCAATGGCAACGGCCACGCGCTGCCCGAAGGCGCGGAAAACCTGCTTAGCCGCATAACCGTTAAAGAAGGATATTCTAAGATAATAAATTACCTCTTTAGTAACGTCGTTGTGGTTAATACCCTCGACCGCGCCGTAGACATCTGGAGACAAAACGGAGTTGCAAGAACGCTCGTTACCCCGGACGGGGAACTCATAGACCCGCAGGGCATCATCACCGGCGGTTCCACAAACGGCTCGGACGGCGGCCTCCTTTACAAAAGAAGAGAAGCAAAGGAACTCTCCGGCGAGGTAAAGGCAACCGAAGAGGCCCTTGCAGAGGCAGAGGCAGGGCTTGTGCGGCTCGACAAGGATATAGTAGAGGCAAGAACCTCCCTTGAAGCAGGCAGAAAGAGCCTTCATGCCGAGGACATAGACAGAGTAAACAGCCTTGGCGAAATAAAGAGACTTGAAAACGAGGCCAGGAGGCTCGAAGAACGGCTCTCCAGCCTGAAGGCAGAACTCGAGACAACCGAGGCCGGACTTAATGCGGCAGGCTCGAAGAAATCCACCCTTTCAACGGAAAGAGAGTCTTTCGAGACCGGGCTGAAAAACGCCGAAGGCTCGGCAATCGCGGCTACGGAAGAGGTCCTGGCGCTAAAGACGAGAAAGGACGCCATATCCATAGAGGCATCCGACATCCGCGTCAAGGCGGCCGCTGCAATAGAAAGACTCGAGCATCTAAGGAGCATGGCAGCCGAGAAAAGCCGCCTGATGGCAGAGTCGGAGCGCCGCATAGAGGTAAAGAGAGCGGAGATATCGGCCGGGGCAACGGAGGCTGCCGAGAAGGAAAAAGAAACGCTTCGCCATAAGGAAGCGCTTGAAGGGCTCCTTGCAAAGAGGGACGAACTCAAAAAAGACGAATCATCGAGAGAGGAGATACTAAACTCCTTCAACGCTCGCGTAAAAGATGCAGAGGCAGCGCTTAAAAAGCTGACGTCCGAAATAAACGCAACCGTTGCCGAGAAATCCGCCCTTAGCTTGAAGGCACGGGAAGCGGAGATGGCCCTTGCGAACATGAAAAGCAATACAATAGAACGCTACGGCGTCTCGCTTGCCGAGTACGCGCCAACAGAGGCCGCAACGGCCATGACGCCCGAAGAGATGGCCGGACGCATAGCAGAGCTCAGGGAAAAGATAGGCTCCATGGGAGAGGTAAGCCTCGGAGCGCTCGAAGAGTACGAAGAGCTTGATAAGAGACACACCTTCTTAAACGAGCAGAAAGAAGACCTCGAGAAGTCTATCGAGAGCCTAAGAAGCGCCATCACGCGCATCAACAGAACTACGAGGGAGCGCTTCCAGGAGGCATTCGAGGCCATAAACGCCGAGTTCACAAAGAACTTCCCGCGCTTCTTTAACGGCGGCAAGGCAGAGCTCGTGCTAACGGGCGAAGGCGACGTGCTCGAGTGCGGCGTCGAGATAGTGGCTTCACCTCCCGGTAAGAAGCTCCAGAACATAACGCTTCTCTCCGGCGGAGAAAAGGCCCTTACCGCAACGGCCCTGATATTCTCGATATTCCTTATAAAGCCCTCGCCGTTTTGTCTCTTGGACGAAGTCGATGCGCCGCTTGACGACGCCAACATCGACCGCTTCAACGGCTTTGTAAAGGAAATGTCGGAGAAGAGCCAGTTCATACTGATTACGCACAACAAACGGACCATGGAGATAGCCGATACTCTCTACGGCATAACCATGGAGGAGCCCGGGGTTTCGAAGACCGTCTCCGTTGAACTCTAAGGCGAACAAGCAAGGTTCACCCCATGCCTTTCAAGAAAATACTCAAGGAACTCTGCGACAGAACAGGCGCCAAGGGCGCCATCATGCTCGACTGGGAGGGCGAGGCCGTTGACATGTACTCGACCGACGCCAATCTCGAGCTTGCGGCGCTAGGCGCGCACAAGGGCATAATACTAAACCTTCTAAAGGAAGCCACACAGCGCGTCGACAACCAGGCAGTGGTCGAGCATGTCGGCATATCCACCTCCAACTCGCGCATCATACTGCATGTGCTAAAGGACGGCTACTACGTGCTCCTCACGATGGACCGCGACAAGCAGCTTGGCAGGGCCATGTTCGAGACCAAAAAGGCATCGAAACGGCTCCTTGCCGAGATGTAGAGCGCCCCGCTTTTTCTTCGAAATCACACCCTGTTTTTTTCGGCATTTTCCTTGACAACACGCCTGGTTTGGGTAAATATATAAAGGTAAAAAATCCGTCGAATAATCGAAGGAGTCGGCCGTTTCAGCCCTCGCGAAATGAAACTTAGGGGTAGAGACCTTTCAAAGGACGCGGCTGTATGCGGCGTTATAACCACAAGCATCGGCTCTAAAAAGCTCGCTGCGGTGAAGAACCTCGGCGCGGACTTGGCCGAGATAAGGCTCGATACCTTCGACGACCTCGATACCGGAAAGCTGAAGGCCGCGCTCTCCAAGCTTAAAAAACCGTGCCTGCCTCTGCTCTTAACCGTAAGAAGCAAAGATGAAGGCGGCTGGAGAGAAATGACCGCCGCAAAGCGGCTCGAGCTCTTTACGGCCCTTACGCCGCACGTCGACGCCGTTGACATAGAGCTATCGTCAAAGGCAATCGCAAAAGAGGTCGTTGGAAAAGCCCGGCGGGCCGGCAAGAAAACTATAATCTCGTTCCACGATTTCAAGAAAACGCCGCCAGATGCGGCGCTAAAGAACGTCATACGGCGCGCAAGAGGGCTCGGCGCCGACGCAGTAAAGATAGCGGCTTTCGCAAACACCAGGGCCGACATCCTAAGGCTCGCATCCCTTCTCACCGCGAACCGCGACCTGATAGTGATAGCCATGGGGCGCTACGGCATGATGACGCGGGTGTTTTTTCCGCTCCTTGGCTCTCTTATAACCTACGGCTCGCTTGGCGAGCCCACTGCCCCGGGGCAGATGATGGTAAAACGGCTAAAGCAGGAACTGGCGTTCTATAACGCCAGAAACTGACTGTAGGCAACAGACAAACGGAGGTATAGGCACAAATGGCAGTAAAAATAGCAATCAACGGCTTCGGACGCATAGGAAGGAACGTGTTAAGGGCCTCGATAAACGAGAAGTCCCTCGAGTTCGTCGCGATAAACGACCTGACAGCGCCCTCTACTCTCGCGCATCTGCTTAAATACGACTCTGTGTACGGACGCTTCGACGGCGAGATCTCTGCAACGGAACATTCCATAATCGTAAACGGCAGAGAGATAAAGGTCACTGCAGAGCACGACCCGGCAAAGCTACCGTGGAAAGAGCTCGGGGTCGACATTGTGCTCGAGTGCACGGGGCACTTCACATCGAGGGACAAGGCCGCAGCGCACCTCGACGCAGGAGCAAAGCGCGTCATAATATCGGCTCCGGCAAAGAACGAGGACATAACGCTTTGCATGGGCGTTAACCACAAGCTCTACGACCCGGCAAAACATAAAATAATATCCAACGCCTCGTGCACAACGAACTGCCTTGCCCCTGTTGCCAAGGTGATAAACGACTCCTTTGGCATAAAGAAGGGCCTTATGACCACTGTGCACGCATACACGAACGACCAGAAGATACTTGATTTGCCGCATAAGGACCTAAGAAGGGCCAGGGCAGCCGCGCTCTCGATGATACCGACGACAACGGGCGCTGCAAAGGCGGTTGCGCTCGTACTTCCGGAACTAAAGGGCAAGCTCGACGGGCTCGCGATAAGGGTGCCGGTGCCGACAGTAAGCATGGTGGACCTTGTGTGCGAAGTCGAAAAGACGACATCCAAAGAAGAAGTCAACGCCGCGCTGAAAAAGGCCTCCGAGGGCGAACTTAAAGGCATACTCGGCTTTTGCATCGAGGAATGCGTTTCATCGGATTTTAGGGCCGACTGCCACTCTTCCATCGTGGACGCCGGGCTGACCTCTGTAATGGGCGGAAACCTCGTAAAAGTACTCTCCTGGTACGACAACGAATGGGGCTTCTCCTGCAGGATGAAGGATCTGATGCTCCACATGTCAAAGACCGGCATATAAAACATCGGAGGCCGCTTTCGTGAACAAGGACTTGAACCACATAGACACCGTCAAGATAAAACAAAAGCGCGTCCTCGTGCGCGTGGACTTTAACGTCCCCTTGGACGACGACGGCAACATCACAGACGACACGCGCATAAGAAGCGTGCTTCCTACCATCAACTACGCCCTTGACGAAGGCGCGAAGGTCATCCTTGCCTCTCATCTCGGACGCCCAAGCGGCAAAAAGGTCGCGGCCCTTAGTCTTGCCCCTGTTGCAAAGAGGCTCTCGAGGCTGCTTGAAAAGGAAGTGCTCCTTGCCCCTGACTGTGTTGGCGCGGAAGTAAAGAAGATGGTCGAGGCCATGGCACCGGGCTCGGTCATACTGCTTGAGAACCTCAGGTTCCACCCTGAAGAGGAAAAGAACGAAGACTCGTTTGGGAAAAAGCTCGGAGAACTTGCCGACGTATACGTAAACGACGCATTCGCAACGGCTCACAGGGCGCACGCATCGAACGTCGCCATAACCGAGCACGTGCCAATATCCGCTGCAGGGTTCCTGATGAAAAAGGAGCTTACGTACTTTGCCAGGGCCATGGACAACCCGGTAAGGCCGCTTGTGGCAATTGTAGGCGGAAAAAAGGTCTCCGACAAGGTAGGCATCCTCTCGGCCCTTGTTGAGAAGGTCGATAAGCTCGTTATCGGCGGCGGCATGGCGCTGACGTTCTTTAAAGCGCTCGACTACGAGGTCGGCAAATCGTTCTACGAGCCAAAGGCGCTTAAGGAAGCCCTCTCTGTCATAGAAAAAGCACGGAAGAAGGACATCAAGCTCTATCTGCCCGTTGACTTTGTTGTGGCAGACAAGTTCTCGGCCTCGGCCGAGACAAAGGTCGTTACATACCAGGAAATACCTTCGAACTGGATGGCCCTGGATATAGGGCCCGCAACAGTGACGCTATTTTCCGAGGCCATACAGAACGCCAAAACAATCATCTGGAACGGCCCGATGGGAGTTTTCGAGATGGACGCTTTCAGCAGAGGCACCTTCGCAATGGTAAGTAACGTCGCGAACTCATACGCCATGACAATAGTCGGCGGCGGCGACACAGACGTGGCCGTGCACAGGGCCGGCGAGTACGCCAAGATAAGCTACATCTCAACGGGCGGCGGCGCGTTCCTTGATCTTCTCCAGGGTAACGATTTACCCGGCATAAGCGCCTTAAAGAAAAAGGCCTCTAAGAAGTAACTGCCTCTTCACAAAAACCAAGGGAGACGCAATACGTGCTAACCCCCCTCATAGCCGGCAACTGGAAGATGCACACTACCGTTGCCGAAGGTGTAGCGCTCGTGATGAAGCTTCGCGAGCTTACCAAGGCGGCAAAGCACGTCGAGATAGTCATAGCCCCGCCATTTACCTCGCTATATCATCTTCACTTCCTTACTAAAGAGAGCTCCTTTAAGCTCTCGGGCCAGGACATGCACTGGGAGAAAAGCGGCGCATTCACCGGAGAGGTCTCGGCCGAAATGCTAAAGGACGTGGGATGCGAGTACGTAATACTCGGGCACTCGGAGAGACGCCAGTTCTTTGGCGACACAGACGATATCGTCAAGAAAAAACTCCTTGCAGCGCTAAAGATGAACTTAAAGCCCATAGTCTGTGTCGGCGAAACACTCGACGAAAGAGAAACCGGCAAAACCATGGACGTCGTATCCCGCCAGATAAAGAGCGCGCTTATGGGGCTTGGCCCGGGCGTAATAAAAGAGCTCACCTTCGCATACGAGCCGGTCTGGGCCATAGGCACAGGTAAAACAGCAACTCCCGGGCAGGCCGAAGAGATTCATAACTCGATTCGCTCGATAATCTACGAAACCGGCGGCCCGGCTTCGGGAAAGGCCGTGCGTATAATATACGGCGGCAGCGTAAAGCCCGACAACATTGACTCTCTCATGGCAGAGCCCAACATCGACGGCGCGCTCGTGGGGGGCGCAAGCTTGAAAGCCGACGACTTCGCAAGGATAGTAAACTTCAAGAAAAGCGTCTAAAAAACGCCGCCTTATTCTGCCAAAGGAGCTTTTGCAAGCAGGCGGGATATAAAAACCTGCACCACGGCAGGCCGTTTACCGCACCATTTCGACACGCCAAAAGAAAATTCCATAGCCCTTCGGTAACAATCCTTTGACATTTTAAAACACAGACCATACAGGACAACAGTGTCCAACATTAAACTGTTGACAATCCTGCCTCTGTGTTGTCTAATTTAACTTACCGCTCAAAGATGCCAACCACTAACCTGAAGGAGGGACAGACCATGATTCTCAAAAAGCTCAGGAAAAGCTCCATACTGTCAACAGTTGCGATAGCCCTGCTGGCATTCGCAGCCGGATGCGCACATGTTCCCCAAAAAAATGAAAAAGAAGAGGCGGCGCTAAGAAGGATAGCTGTGGCCCAGGGTCTTACCGTCATAGTCGACAGCAGCGTAATACACGGCAAGACAACCGGCAATGACATCGTTGCCACGGAAGAGAACATGTCCATAGCAAAGGCCGTCGAGGAACGCACTGTAGCAGCGCTTCGGGCAAAGGGCTACACGGTACATACCCCCGGCATCAACTCAATAGGCATAAACTTGCCAAGCGGAAAGACCTACGACTTACTGAAGACAGCGGATGAGAAGGCCCAGGCCTCTACCACCGGAACAGCCGATTCGGCGCCGTTTATGCTAACGCCTGATACCGCTTCGGCAAGAAGCCTGGCAAAGAGCGTGGCCGCAAAGGCCCCACTTACGGCCTCTGACACCAAGGACATAAACGGAGAGCTTCTCGTTGTA
This sequence comes from Deltaproteobacteria bacterium, assembly GCA_029858205.1. NCBI lineage: Bacteria > Pseudomonadati > Myxococcota > Myxococcia > Deltaproteobacteria bacterium. Next base: position 261,462 of record JAOUFM010000002.1, read on the forward strand.
GTCAAGGCAAAAGGCCGCTACATAAGCGGCGGGCAGATGGCAGCAAACGTGCCGCTTGGGGCCGTAAACGTGCTGCTAATCGGGCTCATGATGTTTGGCGGAAGCAGTGGCGGTGGCGACATACCCGTCTTCATTATGATGGACGAGATCTCTCTCGAATTGTCGGTTATAGAGAAGGCCACCGGAGAGGTGCTAATAACAAAGGCATTCGCCTCCGACGATGGCACTGACCCTGACTCAAACAACTTAGGCACCTACGTGGACTTGGTGATAAAGGGGCTTCCAACGGCAATCATGCCGGTAAGCAGCAAATAAATACCTTCACACGTAAAACAACTGCGGCGGCGCGTTTTTAAACGCGCCGCCGTTTCTTTGGAACGCAGCACTATCAATACTCGAGCGCGACCCTTAAAAGTGCGTCCACCACGCCCGACATCTTGTCGAAGTCAAGGGTCTCTACCCTGTCGCCAAGTTCATGATAGTTTGGGTTCCTGAAAAACGCCGTATCCGTCACCATAACTGCCGGAAAACCATATTTCCAAAAACTCCTGTGGTCGGAAAAATCAATCCCGGTAAGAGAGCGCGGGGCGCCAAGCGAACTTACCGGCACAGAAGACCCGTTTGCCATAATACGGTGGACGCGCTTCACTATAGAGCCCTGCCCCCATCTCCCGACAACGGCTATGAAATCCCCGGTAGAAGGATAAAACCATTTCAGAAAGAATGCCGGGTAACGCTGCGACTTTGGCTTCGAAGTAAAATACCCTATCATCTCAACGGCCACCATGAGCCGTACCTCCTGACCCGACTCCTTAAGGCTCTTTGCGTGCACTGCGCTTCCCATCATGTCGGTTGAAAAGTAAGGCGGTTCCTCGAGCGTATATGCGACGAGCTGCACCCTGCTTTTTAACGCGTCTTTTCTGCCGCCAAGCAGACGCGCAAGCTCGAGAACACCGGCTACTCCGCTTGCATTATCGTCGGCGCCGTCGCTATACCCTTCGACATCGTAGTGCGCGCCGAAGACAAGCAGCGCGCCATCTTCCGGGCCAAGAGAACAGATTACATTTCTATACTCAATTATACCGTCGGGCTTGAATACCTGCTCGCTCACGCTGCACCCCGAGGCCTCGAAGGACTTTCGTATATAGGCCGCAACCTTATCCAGAGCTTCGGGGTACGCGTGATTACGGCGTGGATGGATGGTAGAGAGGAACTTTACGTGTCCGTACAGAAGCGCCTTGTCCGCGCTTCCTGCAACCGCCTGCCCGTTTGCAGGCACAGCGGCAATAGATACACCGGAAAATAGAAAAAAACAGGATAGTACGCAAATGGCCGAAACCAAGGCCCTGGCGCACGCCATTGGAGATATAACCGCCTCTTCCACAAGGCTCACGCGGCTTGCGGCATCCTTCCCCCTACTGCCTTCCATGCTGTCACCACGGCAAGCACGACCCAGAGGATATCGAACCATCCAAACAACAAAGGCACCTCATTTATGAACGCCGACAACATGGCAACGGAAAGCGGCGAGAGTTTCTCGAGCACCTCTACTCCATACTCCTCTATCACGGCGCGCCTTACAAACACATAATACGCCCCATACTTGCCAATGGCTATGCCTAATATACTGGTGGCGACCGCCGCAATCTGAAAGGCCGCGCCCCTGCCCTTGCCAAGGAATACAACCCCGAGGCCGCATATAAACCCTATCCCCCAAGCAACAATTCCTACTTCAGTGTCCGTAAAAACCACTACCAGCACCCATACCACACCGCCGATCAAAGCGGCAACAAGGCCCCCGACTATCCCCATTCCAAGAGAGCCCTCGCCCTCCGGCGCAATTGGTTTGTACTGCTCGCCCGTTGGTTTTTCCGCATTCATTGTTTCCATAAATATCCCTTCCGGCATGTTCGATTTGAGCACACGCAACAAACTTGTAAAATTATATTCCACGCGCCGGCAAAAGACAAGGTCTTAAGCGCTTCGCACGTTAGGCAACTGCGGCGGCGCGTTTTTTAAACGCGCCGCCGTTTTTATCAACAAAAACTACGCTCCGTAATCTTCCAAGCGCTCACAACCGCAAGCACCTCAAACGGTATCTCGAAGCCGCCGAAAACAGTCCAGAGATTCTCCATAAAGACGTATATCGTCTCCGCTCCAAATACGCTTACGGCAGAAGCCGCCTCGACCCCAAAATCCTTCACAACAATACTCTTGTAAGCACAATAAACTATAAAGTACTTACTTATTATAATCCCTACTACGCTTATTAATATGGCTGTGGCCTGAGACGCCGTGCCCCTACCCGAGAACTTTAACACTGCATAGCCGCAGAGCCCACCCATGCCCCAGGCTAAAAACCCTATTTTGCTGCCTGTCAGGGCTGCGACCGCCACCCACACCACGCCGAGTACAACTGCCGCCACAATCCCGGCCAAAACGCCTCTACCAAGACTTTTCTCGCCTTCAATCCGTGCCGCTGCATTGCTCGGTTCCGGTGCAGCTGACTTCTCCTCAACCATTTAGCCCCTCGCCTTATATAGCGTTTACGCCGATAGCCACAAGCATAGCATCGGCCTGAAGGATTATCAAAACGAAATTTTACTTACCCTTACCGAAAAGCTTCTTATAAATGCCGTAGCCTTCCTTTTCAAGGTCTTCTGTGGGGATAAAACGAAGCGATGCTGAATTTATGCAGTATCTAAGTCCTGTTGGTTTTGGGCCGTCTGGAAAGACGTGCCCGAGATGCGAGCCTGCTTTTTTGCTCCTTACCTCTATTCTCGTCATAAAGAGCTTTTTATCCTCGCGCTCGATGATGGTAGCCGGCTCTATTGGCTTTGTGAAGCTTGGCCACCCTGTGCCAGAGTCGAACTTATCCGTTGAACTAAAGAGCGGCTCGCCGCTTACGATGTCCACGTATATGCCTTCTCTTTTACTGTCCCAGAACTCATTTTCAAAAGGCGGTTCCGTGCCTTCTTCCTGCGTAACCACATACTGAAGCGGCGTGAGGCATTTCTTAAGCTCGCCGTCAGAGGGGCGCATGTACGCGCCCGCTTCTACGAAGGCATTTGGCTGGTAACCCTTCCACGCCTTTTCAATGAATGCGTCGCGCCCGGAGCCTGCGCGGTAGAGCTTATAACGCACGGGGTTGTGCTTATAATAATCCTGATGGTAGTCCTCTGCCTCGTAGAATGCATCGAGCTTTTTTATCTCGGTGACAACCGGCTCCTTGAATATACCGGAGGCCTCGATACGCTTTTTGCTTTCCTCTGCAATTTTTCTCTCTTTTTCGTCAGCATAGAAAATCACACTCCTATACTGGGGGCCCCTGTCTGCAAAGCTTCCGCCATCATCCGTTGGGTCGATCTGGCGCCAGAATATTTCGATAAGATCGGCGTAGGAAACCTTCGCCGGGTCGTAAGCAATACGAATCGCCTCATAGTGGCCGGTAGAACCGCTCGACACCTCTTCGTATGTCGGCTCTGTATCACGGCCTCCTGTATATCCTGACACGACACTTATAACCCCGTCGGTCTTTTCGAACGGAGGTTCCATGCACCAGAAGCACCCGCCGGCGAACACGGCAATTTTTTGTCCTTTTTGTTCCACTTTGGCCTCCTCGTTCACGGCAGCGCTTTCGCACCCAAATACGAAAACCGCAGCCAAAAGGAGCGCCACGGAAAAGCCTCTCATAGACACCCCCGATAATAATTATAGCATCGATTGGCGCCTTAACAAATCACAAAAACACAAAATGGCTGTTAACAGCCCGGTTTTATGGTAAACTTATATTTCGGAGGATATTGAAATGACTGCAGGCATGGATAAATGTCCGTTTTGCGGCAAACAGATACTAAAGGGCGCGATGCGCTGCCCCGGGTGCGGCAAGCTTCTAAAGACAGCGGAGGAGCAGCAGGCTACAATAGAAAAATACAAAAAGGCCGAGGAAGCGCGCGGCCTCGCAAAATCCATCAAGACCGCCATTATTCTTGTCGTATTCTTCATCCTTGCATATATCTTTTTCGACGACATAATGAACGTTATCGAAAAATTCACTGGGAAATAATCCCGTCCCAAAAAACGCCTGCCGGAGACCTGAGCATGAGACAATATCTGCTGCTTTTGACGCTACTGCCGCTCGTTCTTGCCGGCTGCGTCGATTCCGACATAACCATTAACGTAAAGAAGGACGGCAGCGGCACTATTACAAGCAAAACAAGCCTGCGCGCCACAAAGGACGAAGATGGAACGCCAGGGAAAAAAGGGCCCAGCGGCCCCGACGAGCGCATGTACAAGGATATCGCTCCCATACTCGGCCGCGGCGTAACGCTCGACTCGTTCAAAACAGACACGGTCTCGCGCCCCGGCTTCATCAAAATAGAGACCGTCTACTCGTTCGCCGACATAAACAAGGTGCGGCTTAGCCCATTTCTCCTGACAGTGGGTTTTTTTGAGGACGACACCAATCAATACAAAGAAGAAATGCTAACCCGTTTTACGTTCGCTCCGGGAGAAAAATCCAGGCTTACCATAATAAAGCCCATGCCCGACATAAAGGACAAGGGGAAAAACAGCGGCAAAAAACGCTCCACTCAGGACTCGAAGATGGTTTCGAGGGAAAGTATCGTCGGGGCAAAAAAACTGCTCAGGGAAAACCGCTTAAAATTTCGCGTAAAGGTAGACGGCAAAATAACAAGCACCAACGCCTCGACGGCAGACATGCGAAACGCCACGGTAACGCTCATAGACATAGACCTGGACAAAATAACCAAGGACGAAGACAAGGTGCGCCGCTTTATACGCACGGTGAATTACGAGGAGTTTCTCGGGACGACATACCACTTCGTTGAAGATATTGGCGGCGCCGACGAACAATTCGAGGAAATACGCTACGACAGAAGCCCGGAAATAACCATCGAGTTCAAATAAACGGCCTTTAGCGGCCCTCGACAAAGAGGAGCTTGGTCTTTTTCTTTAGCATCAAAAGCATCACGTAGATAGCCGTGCCGGCAGCAAGAAATACTATCCAGCCGGGACTAAACCAACTGCTACCCGCGATAAGCCTCTCAACGGTCGCAAGTATAAAGAACGAAACGACTATGAGGTAAAAAGCGCTGTACTCGCGCTTTAGCACGTTACGAAGCGAGAACTCAAGTGGCGGCTGCTTCCACCCGCCAAGTTTCGGTATTATCGCCGGGGTCCTCTCGGCCCACTCGACAAAATCTGCCTTGAACTTGTCCCTCAAAAACTCCTCTTCGGCATACATTATCCTCTCGTAATAGAGCCAGTACGTAAGGAACGAGAACACGAAGAACCAGAGCGACTCAACGGCCGCGACAATGCCCATGAATATGAGAAAATTACCAACGTATAGAGGATGCCTCACGTAGGCGTATATGCCGGCTGTGTTGAGGCTCTCTGCAACCTGCCTCTTGGTATTCCTTCCGGAAGTACCCTTTGGCGTGAAACCGACTATCGCGCACCTTACTAAAAGCCCGAGAACGGAGATGGCTATAAAGAATATGTCGGAGGCAAGGCCGCCAAAATGCGCGCTTATGGGCCTTACCGAAAAATACACGGCAAAGGGCATTGGCACAAGTATCAGGAGCGGCAGATAGCTCCTGTGGCGAAACATCCATTCTCCGGTTGTGCGAAACTCCTCTTTTAGCGGCATGTGTCTCCCTTATCCCTGGTCATTGAATAAGAAATATTACCAGAAATATATGCCCGTGTCATCAAAATTGGCAATATCCGCGGCCACGCGGCCCCTGGCGCCGCGGCAAAGGCTGAGGGTCTTGACAAGAGCGCGCTTTTTCAGTATAATCAGAACAAGCTGATTATACTTACGGAGGGCTTATGGCAAAAACATCCAAAAAAAGCGGCGCCGGCTGCTGCGGTGTAAAAGCGGTCTGCACGGTCGAGACCATAATCGCCGTTGACGAAAGAGGCCAGATGGTACTGCCGAAGGAACTAAGAAAAAAAGCGTCCATAAAGGCAGGCGACCGCTTCGCGCTCGCAAGCTTTGAAAAAGACGGGAAGGTATGCTGTATCGCGCTTATAAGGACCGACGAGCTCGTGGGTATGGTAAAGGATAAACTCGGCCCGGTCTTAAAGGAGGTGCTCTGATGGAATGCTGTCCGCCAAAACCAAAATCCCCAAAGGCCTTTGGCACGCCGAAGGCAACATCGTGTTGTCCACCACCTGCTGAAGCCGCGTCCGCGCCAAAGGCGACAACCTCTGAGTGGGCGTTATGCGACCGCTACGGCGCAGTTATGGCGCGCCTCTCTAACAGATTCCGCATGAACTATTCAATAGAACCCGGGCTCTACTCCATAGGAACGCCGTCAAAGGACAGCCATGTGTTCGTCACCGCAAACTATAAGCTTTCTTTCGATGTGCTGCGGCGCGAACTAAAGGGAATAAACGCCCATATCCTTGTCCTCGACACCAAGGGCATAAACGTCTGGTGCGCGGCAGGCAAAGGCACCTTCGGCACCGAAGAGCTCGTAACACGGATATTCAAGGCACGGCTCGGCTCCCATGTCTCGCACGGAAAGATAATCGTTCCGCTTCTTGGCGCCCCGGGTGTAGCTGCCCATGAAGTAAAGCGCCAGACAGGGTTCCACGTTATCTACGGCCCTGCCAATGCACGCGACATAAAGGCCTTTATTGATAACAACATGAAGACAACGCCAAAGATGCGCGTGCCGGACTTTGGCTACGTTGACAGGCTGGTACTTACGCCGATGGAGTTCATCCCTGCGCTAAAAACACTTCCGTATGTTGCGGCGTTTTTATTCATCATAGCCGGTATCGGGGAAAAGGGATTCCTCTACGCCGACGCAACAGATGCGCTGCCGCTCGTGATACTCTCTCTTGCAACAATATTCACCGGCGCGCTCATAACGCCTGTAATCCTGCCGCTCGTGCCCATTCGCTCCTTTGCGCTAAAGGGGCTTATCACAGGAATACTCGCGACCTTCGGCGTGCTCTATATTTCCGGGATAAGCGCAGCAGAGAACACGGCCCTTACTGTTTTTGCTTACGCATTTTTCCCGGCAGTAAGCTCGTACCTCGCGCTTCAGTTTACCGGCGCGACAGCGTATACCAATAAATCCGGGGTTGCAAAGGAACTCAAATACGCGCTGCCGCTCTACAAGGCGGCAATAGCAGTATCTGCGCTCTCGCTCATTACGCACATCGCAACAAAAGGAGGCACGCTATGATATACCTTAAAAACGTCTCCACCCTCGAATACAACACTTCAAAATGCACGGGATGCACCAGGTGCGAACAGGTATGCCCAAGAGGAGTGTTTGTTATGGACGGCAACAAGGCCCGCATAACGGACAAAGACCTTTGCATGGAGTGCGGCGCGTGCCAGAAAAACTGCGCTCACGACGCCATAAAGGTCGACGCAGGAGTGGGCTGCGCCCAGGCGCTGATTTACGCAGAGAACACCGGCGAAGAAGCCTGCTGCGGCTAGGCAGGCGTGACGCCTGCAGCAGGCCGAGGGCCTGCACCCGAATGGGCCTTAAAACAAAAACCAAGCAGCTCTTATAGACTCACGGTAGCTGCCTTTCTATGCTTCTATGACATTCTCTTCAATTTCGGAATATACCTTGTCGATTTTTCCCTGCAACTCGATTGTTTCTTCTATCGAAACGCTCATTCTGCAATAATGTTTAATGTCATCGAGCGATAGCGGCCTCTCTGCCTTCGCCCTTTCTTTTAACCATTTTTCCATGACTCTATAGCCGCCGATGTGGTAATCCCAGACCTCGCTTGATATGCCTTCGAAGTATTGACCTTCGTTTATATGAACCTTTTTATCCTTCGGATCATACTTGGGCTTTTCCACCTTATGATTGCCCTTGCCCTGAAATTTTACCAATGGTTTATTGAGGCTCTTTGATTTAAGGAGATGCAACTCCGCAAGTTCCTGACCAAATACGCCGACTTTTTTGAATAACTTATAATCGCCTGTAAAAGGCACACGCGGAAAATCGCTCTTTAAAAATTCGGCGTATTTTGCCCTATATGTATTCGAATAAAGAACCGCGTAAATATAGTAAAAAATCTCTTCGGGCGTAGGTGCCTTTTTGTAGGCCTTTGTTAAGGCCTCTATGAGCTTAGGCGATATATTCGGCCTTTTGGATGTATACTCGCTCTTTTCCTCGAATAGCATCATCATTGAGCCGCCGAAAGTGGATTTTTTCTTCTGAGGCTCGACTTCTTCGTAGAGATAAAGGGGGAAAAGATACCCGATGCCCTTGTTGCTCAATGTAATTCTACTTTCTACGATTGAATCAACGCAAAAAGCATGGTCAAAAATTCCTTCGGCAACCTGTCTTACGGTTATCAGCCCCAGATTCTCCCTCATCATGTGCCGCATAACATCCTTGCGCGGCATACAATGAAATCCACGCGAGTTACCAGTATAATACGTATACCTAACGTCAAACGGTCTGTATAGAATAGGAACTATCATCTCTTTACGCATACCGCTGGCCATTAAGTCCTTCTGCGCCAAATCAACCTTCCAATCCCTCGCATCATCGCCGAGTTCATAAGCCTTTCTGGCAAAATCAGCGTCGAGTCTCGAAAAATTCAAAACCGTTTGCCAAACTTCATCTTTGGTAAATTTTATCGTCAGATTGTCCCTTGCCGTAACTATACCTACGCTGTTTACCGGGAATACATCCGTAACCTTCCAGAAGGTCTCATATTCCTTTAGAGCCTTTTCGTTTCTCGGTATGAAAAAATAGGCGTCGGACTTGGGATTAAGCTTCTTCCACTTCGTATCGTACAAATCATGGCCTTCGAGCCATGAGTATTTCTTTTCGCGCAAACCGTATAATTCCGAATGATAAACGCCCTTTTCCTTGCTCTTGCCGGTCTTTACGAAAATCGAAATCGCTACACCCTGCTGAATATCAAATACGTTCTCGTCCTTGCTGCCGTCCGGGCATTTTTCCTTCTTAAGGCTATTTCCGTGCAAATCCAAAACATAAACCTCGTCAAAGCTCGTCATCAAAGACCGTCTCATGCCCCTGAACGTCGGGTTATCGAGCCAGCTGTGGTTTGTAATAAAGCCCACCATCCCTCTGCCTGCCTCATCTATCTTCCATTGAGCGAACCTTATGAACTTTACATAATCGTCCTGCAACCACTTCGGGTTCTTCTCTCCAAGCGGTTTACCGTCAACCTGCTTATACGCTCCTATACGCTTAGATATCCACTCGCCGACGTTCGCCGAATGCCCGGAATACGGCGGATTGCCCATAATGACGAGGATTGGGGTTTCGCGCTTTACCTTTCCGGCCTCGTGCGATTCTTCGGAAAGCGCCTTCATGAACGGGAAATTGCTTTGCTCGAACTCCTCAAACTCGAGCGTATTGGTAAGATAGGACTTGAACCTCTCCTCATCGCCGAGCCTAAAGCCCAGTTCCTCGAACAAAAACCCCATCTTCATGTGCCCGACCGCATAGGGAGCCATCATCAATTCGAAGGCGTAGAAGTTTTCAAGGACATGCTGCCTTATCAGCTTTTCACGCGCTCCTTCGCCGTACTTTTTTACGCACCTTTCGACTGCCAGTTTCGCGGCCTCAGCCGGAAAGGTCAGCGTCCCTCCCGCAGGGTCCAATACCGTAACAGCGCGCGTTGCAAGACCGTCTTCCTTGTCAAATTTGTCTTCAAGTATTTTATCGAGGCTTCTTACAATATAGGAAACAACCGGCTCCGGCGTATAGTAGACGCCCCTTTTTTCCCTTGTCTTGGGGTCATATTCCTTAAGAAACGTCTCGTAGAAATGCACAATCGGGTCTTTTCCCTTGCCCTCTTTGGAATAATCGTGCAGGATTTTTCCGACATCCGCGTTTGCCAGCACCTCTACTATGTCGTCAACCACCCACTCCATCTGCTTTGGAAGGTCGCCCAACGAAATGAACTTAAAAACCTCCCTCAATATCCCGATTGTATGGGGTATGAAGTCGTAAGCAGCCCTTCTCGAAAACCGCTCCTTGCACCTCGACCTCGCGGCAAACAGGCCGTAGGCTATTGTCTGGGAATATAAATCCGCGAAATCCTCTTCGCTCAAATCGTGAATCAGGTATTTCTTAAATGCCTCATAGAACTCATAGATACTTCCCTTGCGCCCGCTAGTCACCTCTTCGAGCATTACCTCATCTTTCAAGAAACGCGTTCTTTTCGCAAGCTCTACGGCAAGGGCCTCGGCACTCACTGTCTTTGGGATTGAAAACGAGAAAAACTTGTCAAGCAAGGCATAAAACTCTTTTTCTTCTTCGACAGGAGGCAGGGTCTTGAGTTTTCTGGATATAAACGGCCTTGCCACACGCGCCAAAGCTATGCGCTTACCGTCGCGGTAGAGCCTGAACTCGTAAAAATTAGTCAATATCAGGTTGGGGAAAGTATGCAGGTAACGCTGGAGTTGGTCTGTTTCTTCTATGCTATCAAGGTCTTCCTTGGACGGGTCTTTGGCCTCGATATAACCGGTAATCCGCGTCTTGCCGTCCCAAACTCTGAAATCAGGATTTCCGGCTTCGGTTTTTTTGGGAAGGGTTGTTACTTGAACTTCCTTTAATTTCTTTTCTTCGGAATATCGTTCCAACAATTCTTCAAGGGTCGAATAATAACTTTCTTCCCTCGCGTCCCCGCGCTGTTGGATTTCATAAATGCCCTTTAAATATTCCTTTAACATTGCCTATGTTTTTACCATAAACAGGTTTTTATATCAACAACCCTTTGCCTCAAAACAAAAACCCCCGCGCTGTAAGCGTGGGGGAGCATACTATATACTCTCTAACAAACCGGCAAGTTGGCCGTCAGACCGTACAAAAACATAAGCAAGCCGTCAGGTTTTGCGCCAGACGCGACGAGGCCGTTTTCCCTGCAGAGGCGTATTTTTGTAATACGCCCGGCACTAAAAAACGGCCTCAACAAAGATTGCTTTTATATTCGGGTGCAGGCCCTCGGCCTGCTGCAAAAACCGACGGCTTGTAAACCTTAACCCTCGGCAAAGCCTTTAAGCAGCTTCGCCCTTGTTGGATGGCGTAGCCGCCTTATTGCCTTTGCCTCAATTTGACGCACACGCTCCCTTGTAACGCCAAGCACCTTGCCGACTTCCTCGAGCGTATAATCCTGCCGCTCGCCTATGCCAAAGCGCATCTTTAGAACCTTCTGCTCCCTCGGCGTAAGCGTATCGAGCGCAAGGTCTGTCTGGTAAGAAAGGTCTTTCTCGATTGCCGTCTCGGCAGGAGAAGGCGACTTCTCGTCCACGATAAAATCTCCAAGCGAACTTTCCTCGTCATCTCCTATCGGAGTTTCGAGGCTAAGCGTCTGCTTCATGAGCCTAAGGATACGCCTTACCTTTACTATCGGAATATCCATCCTCTCGGCGATTTCCTCGGGGTCAGGCTCCCTGCCAAGCTCCTTAAGAAGCTGCCTTGAGGTCTGGAGAAGGCGGTTTATTGTCTCTATCATGTGCACGGGAATACGGATCGTTCTTCCGTGGTCGGCAATGGACCTCGTTATCGCCTGCCGTATCCACCACGTGGCGTATGTAGAGAACTTATAGCCCTTCTTATAGTCGAACTTGTCAACGGCCTTCATAAGGCCGATGTTGCCTTCCTGAATAAGGTCGGAGAACTTAAGCCCGAGGTTCACGTAGCGCTTTGCGATGCTGACAACGAGCCTCAAGTTGGCTTCGATGAGGCGCTGCTTTGCCTCGTTCATGTTGTAGTCGTTTATCTTGACGTCGCGAGAGAGCTGCTTTAACTCCTCTCTTTTCATCTCTATCTTTCTAAGTACGCGCTTTATCCGAAGCTTTGACCTCTCGGCCCTCTTGCCGCTTCTCCTGCGCTCCTGGGTCTCGATTCTGTCCTCGAGCCTTGTGATGCGGCGGACGATTCTTGCAAGCAAGGCGCCGCTAAGGTTCATGTCCTTTAGAAGCTTATACGCGCTCTCGCCCTTACGGCGCTTCAACTTCGCGACCTGCTCGAGCACGTCCTCGGCATACTCCTCGTCGAACTGCCCTTCCTCCACCTCGTCAAGAAGTTTTCTCAAAGAGGCCTTTTCCTGCTCTATCCTCTCTGCCACCCTAAGCACCTCGCGCGAGGCAAACGGACTGCCAAGCACAAGACGCTTTAACTCCTCTCTTGCCTCTTCGATGCGCTTTGCAAGCACGACCTCTTCCTCGCGCTTTAGAAGCGATACGGAGCCCATCTCGCGCATGTAGATGCGCACCGGGTCCTCGACCCTCTCGGTCTCGAACTCTTCTTTTGCCTCGGGGGCCTCGCCCTCGGCGCTTCGCGCGTCCTCGGCCGTATCAACGACCTCTATGCCGAGCTCGCCAAGCGTTTCAAGCAGCGTGTCCATCTCCTCAACCGAGAAGTTCTCGTCCGAGAATGCGTCGTTTATCTCATCGTAGGTGAGAAAGCCCTTTTCCTTGCCCGTGCTTATAAGCGCGGCAATCTCGGTGCTGTTGTCGCCGCCCTTTACAACGACTATATCCTCGCCGCTTGCATTGCTGCCGGCAGCCTTTGCCGCCTTCACAGGCTTTACCGCTTTCACAGGCTTTGCCGCTTTTAACGGAGCCTTTTTGGCTGCCGCCTTATTAACGGCCGTGTCCTTTTTTTTGTTTGCCGTTTTCATGGTCGCTTTCCCTGCCATATTAGTTATTTTAAGACAATCTATCTCTTCGAAATAACGGGCTTTTTAATATTCGAGTATAGCACGTAACAATGCCGCGTGTCAAGCCGACGCGCCAAGATGCCACAAACAGCCCAACCCTAACTAGTTGTTTTTAAAGAATAATTTTTACAAGAAAACCCGCAACTATTTTCTCTCCATTTTTCTCTTGCTTTTTTCCTCAAGATGTTTTTTAATATTGTTTTTCGGGAGGCACGGGGCAACCCGCGAAACAAAACCAAAATGATGACACTCGTAATAATAATCCATGTGCTTGTAAGCGTATTTCTCGTGGCCGCCATCCTCATGCAGTTTGGCAAGGGCGCGAGCATGGGAGCAAGCTTCGGCGCTGGCGCAAGCCAGACGATGTTTGGAAGCAGCGGCCCAACGTCGTTCATGGGCAAAGTCACGATAGCGTGCGCAGCGATATTCATGGTCACCTCTCTATACCTCTCGTACGTGGCAAGCACTCCGTCTACCTCGTCCATAATGACGGACGTAAAGGCGGTAGAGAGCGCGCCGGCTGCTCCGGCAGCCCCAGAGGCTCCGGTAAAGCAGGGCACGCCGGAAAACGCGCCTGCTGCGAAATAACATAGTTTCAAGTCCAGGGTAAAACGCCGAAGTGGTGGAATTGGCAGACACGCCATCTTGAGGGGGTGGTGGGGCAACCCGTGGGGGTTCGAGTCCCCCCTTCGGCACCACTTACTTTCTTTTTACGAAAAAAGAAAGTAAGCAAAGAAACCTGGGGCATAATTAAAAATCTTGCAACACGCTCACAGTACCAGCCTAATCAATCCACGCACCACATCGTCTTCTTCTACGAAAGAAAGTACGCAAAGAAACCTGGGCATAATTAAAAATCTTGCAACACGCTCACAGTACCAGCCTAATCAACCCACGCACCACACCGTTCTCTTCTACGAAAAAAGAAAGCAAGCAAAGAAACCCGTGGCGTAATTAAAAATCTTGCAACACGCTCACAGTACCAGCCTAATCAATCCAAGCAACAGACCGTTTTCTTCTACGAAAAAAAGCAAATAACAACAAAATACAGCAGAGCGATTCCCCGTTCAAACCTACAACAATAAAAAAACGGCCGCAAGGCCGGTTTTTTTATCAATATATTATACGCTCATATCCGCGCCCAGGCGGCTAGCGCCTACTCGGGCTGACAGCTTAGCAGTTCATCCTTTCGCTCCTCTGGAATGGTAGTCGGCTTTCGCGGCGGCTCTTTCTCGTAGACAAGGGTCATCTGGTTCTGTTTTAGCGAAACCTCGCCCTTGACCTTCCTGTCTATGTTCTCTACCGTTACAGCGCCCTCGTGCAGCCCGACGCCGGTAAAGAGCCTTCCGGCATCGGTGCCAACCCATACGCTGAAATAAGTGCCCTTTACGCCGACAACCGCGGTAGGGGTATTGACGCGGAAGGAACCTGCCTGTGATTTGCTTACAAGCGACCTTAGCCTGCCCTCGAAAAGACTGACCATGGAACGTCCGCGTTTTCTGTCTTTACGCATGGAGAACTCGTTTATAACCATAGTTGAATCGGGTTGCAGCGTAAGCACGCTGTCGTCCTTCATAAGAAGCTTTACCCTGCTTGTGCCAAATGTCTCAATCTTGTCGTTCACATACACGGCATCGTTCAGGGCGGCCTCGCGAACGACCTTGCCGCGCTTTATCGTCACCTTGCCCTTGAGCGCGGCAACGTGCCCCGCAGGGCCCGCGGCGTAACTTACAGAACAATAACCGACAACGGCAAACAACACCGCTATGATCAATATAATCCTTCCCATACCCAAAAAGCGTATATTTTTGCCGGGCGGATGTCAACAACTTATTTCCCCCCAGGCAAAACGCCGCCAATTAAACATCCCATCTATGTTTGCTTGACTTTTAAACGAATATGGATTACATATTTTATATGGGCACACGTATGGCATATGCCGTTATCATTGCGTTTTCATGCTCGGCCCTGTTTTCGGCATCCACCGCCGCTGCCGAAGAAGGCATGACAACAACGGATTTCGTCCCGGTATCTGGCACTGTCGTTGATGCGTGCTCGGTCGACGCAACCGCAGGCAACGGCCTCCAGGTCACATGCACAAACAGCGCCGGTTCGCAAACAAGCGTCTCGGCAGATACGCTGCTTTCGGGCTCCGGCACGGCGGCAGGCTCAAACGTGGATATAACCCTTGACCCCAAAACCCTCTACGAAACAAAGGACTTCGATTCGTTTAGCACGGCCTACAGCCCCGGGCTTGTGGAGGAGAGCTCTCTGCAAAAGAAGGGCTGCGGTGACAAGACGGCCACACCGGCCGGCGTGACCGTCACATGGTGAAAAAAATATTTGCAATAGCCGCATTCGCGGCCCTTATGCTCTGCTCTGGCGAGGCCATGGCATGCACTGTAAAGGCTACGACTCCGGGGCTTGGCACGTACGCCACGAATCAGCCGGTCAACAACGATTCGAGTGGCTTTGTAACTGTAAACTGCCCCGGCACAACCCCCTACAACATCGGCCTTGATAACGGCCTTCACTACGCCGCGCCCTACAGACGGCTGCAAAACGGCGCCAGCTTCGCCAATTACGACCTATATAAGGACGCCTCGCGCACGCAAAAATGGGGGCTGGCACTTACGGAAGAACTCGTATACGGCATGGGCACCGGAACAGACCAGACATACTCGGTCTTTTCCAGGGTATTTGCCGTGCAATCGCTGCCGCCCGGGACATACACAGATACCGTCATCGTAACGGTTACCTACTAAGCACTTATCCTGCACCGCACATACCTTTATCTACAGCTATCTACAACCACATTGCCGGCAAAAACAACTTGACTTATATCGGACGAAGGTGTAACATTTAAACTGTCATTTTGTTTATTACCAAACATAAATAAGTAAAAATAACTTGTTTACCAATAAGGAGGATAAATAGTATGAGTAACTTCGCCGCAAAGACACTTCTGACAATTGCCGTTATATTTGCCGTAATGGTCTTTATCCCGGCACCGTCACATGCAGCACTGGCTACAACCTCGTTGAACATAAGTCTCAGCACCGCCAACACTTGCAGTGTCGCAACCAATCCGATAAACCTTGGTAACTACAGCAACCTGCAGCCAACCGAAAATGTCAACACGGTAACAAACGCCATAGTGGTGACCTGCACAAGCGGCGTAAACTATACAGTCGACTTGGGACAGGGCTCGAACTTCGGTCTTGGTCCGCAAGGCGGCAGGTCTCTTAAGGACGGCGGCGCAGGCACCACTTTCCTCTCATACAGGTTATACTGGGATACAGCTAAAACACAAATTGCCGGCTCGACCATTCCTACCGGCACCTCCAAAGGAGGCGTTGGCAACGGTTCGGTGCAACTTATAGAGCTAACAGGTGTTGCCCTGGCAAACCAGCCGGTAACTGTGCAGGCACCATACGCGGATACGGTCACCATAGACGTAACTTGGTAAGAATAACAACCCGTATAGTGCCACACGGCTAAAATATAGAACATACGCTCACTAAGGGAGATAATGCCATGAAAAAACGTCTTATTTTAACCTTTGCCGCTATAGCAACCATCATTATCACACTGATAGCGGTTGCACCGCCGTCTACCCAGGCGCTTACATCGACAACGACCATGAACTTCTCGATGCTTGTGCAAGGCACTTGCTCGGTAACAGCCTCAGCCGTAACCATACCGCCATACGCAAGCAATCAACCCACGAATAACACAACAGATGCCACAATTTCGGTATACTGCCCAATGGGCACAAATTACGGCATAGACATAGATGGTGGGTTGCATAAGGGTCTGTCCCCAAATCCAACCTATACTAACACAAGGGCCCTTGCAGACCCGTTAAATATGAGCCATATAGCATACCTGCTCAACTGGATAAACCCGCTTACCCAAGCCCTTGAAGGGCCTGCTGGCATTGGCGCTGACGCTGGCACCCCACGGATAGATTCGGGCACAGGCGCAACACAGAACTTCAAGGTTCGCGTGACCGTCCCGGGCAATCAGTGGGGCAACACAGGGCTCACATACACGGATTCTGCAACGGTTACGGTAACATATTAAAAAAAACAGATAAGGAGACGTAGACAAATATGAAGCGCATTATAATCATCTCGGCAATAATAGCAACAGCGGCAATACTGGCACTTTCACTCTCAACGCACAAGGCAGAGGCAATGAGCGCCACAGGCTCGATAAGCGTCTCCGGAACTGTCGTAATAGCCTGTTCGGTAACGACCAGCGCCGTAGTATTCCCGCAGTATATAACAACGCAGCCCGGCAACGTAGCGGCGCCTAACGCTCCGGTAAACGTCACCTGCGCAAACGGCGTGCCCTATACTATAGATTTAGATAACGGCGCAAACGGAACAGCGCCGCAAAGAAGCATGAAGGATGCCGGCGCAAACCTCCTAAACTACACCCTTTACTGGGATGCGGGGTCAACGCAGGTGGCAGGCTCTGTCTCCGGCGGCGCAGCCACTGCATCGATTACCGGAAACGGCGCAGTCCAGGCGCAAGGCCTTTACGGCGTAATACCTGGCGGACAGGCGGCGGTACCAGGAGCCTATACAGACACAGTCGGCGTAACAGTAACCTACTGACAAGCTTCTGCATAAAGATATGCTCAAAGGGCCCTTTCGAGGGCCCTTTGCTTTTCCGGCCGCCCACTATCTTTAACCGGTCATTTAACGCCATTGCCACACACTTGGCCACAAGCTGCCAAAAACCGAATAAACATAAAAAAATCCTTGACTTAGGCGCTTTTTAGTTGTAGTATTCCAATGTAATTTCAAGAAAATGTCAAACCATGGCAGGAGAAACACCATGACCAAAAAAGCCATTCTTTTTTTACTACCGCTATTTCTGCTCATGCCATCGATCGTTTACGCCAGTTCCCTGAATGTGCTCCCGCTAAAAGTATTCATAACCCCGGACAAGAAAACCGACAGCCTTGTCCTTAAAAACGAAGGCGATGAAACAGTCACCATCAAGGTAAAGGTCTACGAATGGACCCAGAACGACAAGGGCGCTGACATAACCGAAAAGGCCGCCGAAGATATCGCCTACATGCCGAAAATCCTTACCATTAACGCAAAGGGCGAAGGCAGAATAAAGATAGGCTACAACTATGATAAGGGCTCCGAGCCGGCGGAGAGAACCTACAGAATCATAATCGAAGAGGTGCCGCAGTCGTTCACATCGGATACTCCGGTGCTGAAAATAGCGCTAAGGATCTCGGTCCCCATATTCATAGCTCCGTCGAAAAAAGCCGTGCCGTCTGGCAAGATAACCGGCGTCAATACATCCAAAGGCGCCCTCTCCTTTGACATAGAAAACACCGGCAAGACGCACTTCCAGATAACCAAGGCAAGTGTTGCAATACTTGACGCTTCCGGAAAAGAAATAGGAAACGTGCCCATAAAAAGCTGGTACGTGCTTTCAGGCAAAAAAAGGCCACACTCTGCAGAGATACCGCCCGATATATGCAAAACAGCGGCAAAACTGGCAATGACCGCCGAGGCCGCGGGCCTCACCTTGAAAGAAACCGTCAATGTGGACAAGAAAATGTGCAATTAAGATTGCGCTTTTTCTCTCTGCCCTATTTTACATTTTCCTTTTCTCAACGTCCGCCACGGCAAGCGAAAAGGCAATCCTTACATTCTACCTAAACGATGTCGAAAAAGGCGACGGCTTCGTCTACACCACGGAGTCCGGCGACGTGCTCGTTCTCTCGGAAGACCTGACCGAGATAGGCATCATCGTAAAAGGCAAGGAGACCGTCATAGGCGGCCAGCGCCATACCTCGCTGAAATCTCTGAAAGCCACCGGCATTGACTACGCCCTGGACGCGTCGGTAGCCACACTGAAGCTGACAGCCCCGCCAAGCGCATTCGAACAAACCGTCATAGGGCTCGGCAGACTAAGGCCCAAGGGGCTAGAGTCCCCTGAGACAAGCTCCGCGTTCCTGAACTACTCATTCGACTTCACGCGCGACCATTACTTCGACCCGACGGCCTTCTCCATGCCGCTCGAACTAGGCGTAAGGTACAGAAAATACCTCCTCTACTCTACTTACTCCTACACAAAAAACAACGACGGAGAGACCTCGGTTCGCATGATGACAAACATCGTGCGCGACGACACCGCGCGCATGCGCCGCTACATACTCGGCGACTTAAACGCTACGACCATGGAACTCGGCGGCGGTTCGACCATAGGCGGACTCGGCATCTCTAAAAATTACTCGCTAAACCCGTTCTTCCTTCGCTACCCAGGTCTCACTCTAACGGGCATCATAACATCGCCATCGGACGTAGAACTATGGGTCGACGGCTCGCTTGTAAGCAAGCAGACCCTTCACCCGGGCGAATTCGAGTTCAAAAACATTCCTCTTACAAGCGGCGTTGGCGAGGCCTCAATGGTCATACGCGACTCGTTTGGCAAGGAAAAGCGCATCGTCGTCCCGTTTTATTTCTTTTCGACACTTCTGGCCAAAGGATTTCACGAATACTCATACAACACAGGATTTAGAAGGCTACACCTCGGCCAGGAAAGCGACGACTACGACAAAAATCCCTCATTCCTTGCCTTCCACCGCTACGGACTGACCGAGGCCCTCACCCTCGGCTACAGGGCCGAAGGAACAAACGGCATGGCAAGCGGCGGCCTCATGACGAACTTCATGCTCGGCCCGCTGGGTTTCTTCGACGCTGCATACGCAAGCTCCAAAGAAGAGGTCACGGACAAATCCGGCGATGCGTACTCCGTAGGATATACCTATTCCATCGGCAAGTACGGAGTAAACCTAAGAGGTACGCTCCGCTCCTACAGCAGGTACTACACGAACCTCTCCATGCCAGTTGCGAAGGACAGGGCAAGCGAAGAACTCATAGCATCCATATCCTACGCAAACCGCCTGATGGGAAGCGTATCTCTCGGGTATACCAACGCCCACCATTACGAGCAGGAAGACTTCGAAAAATACTCGCTTAAATACTCACGGAGCCTGTTCAGGGGCTTATCCTTCGACACAACGCTCTCTGTCACCCAAACGAGCACCAGACGCACTGAAGAGATATTCGCGAACCTGCGATACATGATAGGAAATACCACCACGGCCGCGCTCGGCTACGAAAACACCGACGGCACGGCCAAAGGCATAGCAACTATTAACAAAGCGCCGATTAACGACAAAGGCGCGGCCCTGAGGCTTCGGGCAGAGCGCACGGAAGAGCAAACAACAAACTACGACAACGAAGCCATGTACTATGCGCGCTACGGCATCTACTCGGCGCGATACAACGAAACATTCGACATATCGTCCTACAGCGCGCGGGCTGCCGGCAGCATAGCAACGGCAGGCGGAAGCGTGCATCTCGGACAACCGATAAGCGATTCCTTCGCGATAGTCAAGACAGGCAACATAAAAGGCCTCGGCGTAACGGCAAACGGCGCGACAGCCTATCCGACCGACTGGCGCGGCGAAACGCTCCTTACCAGGCTTACGGCATATGAGGCAAACAACATAAGCATCAAAGACGACGAAGTGCCGCTCGGATACTCTCTGCCGACCTACACGCGCTACGTCTCGCTCCAGACTAGGGGAGGAACACTGCTTGACTTCGCTCCGGCAAAGCTGCAGGCAATAACCGGAAATGTACACATAGTGGAAAACGGCAGAATAACGCCGGCAGAATTCTGGCTCATGACAGTAACCGCAGCGGGCGTTGACTACGGATCGCCTCTTATCCAGAACGGCGAGTTCTACCTCGAAAACATTCCTGTAGGAAAACATACCGCGCAGATACGGCGCGGCGACAAGAACTGCTCCGTTGATATCTCCGTACCGGAGAGCAAGGCCGTAGAGATAAGCGTCGGCCTTATACTATGCAAAAACATGGCCGAGGGCCCCGGTGTCGACGAAAAGGAAAAGGTTGCTATTAAGACCGAGGATACGGGCTTTGCAACGGCAATAGCACCGCCGCCTTCCAAGCCGACGGCGGCAGGCACCACGCATCCGATAGGAGCCGCAGCAGGCAAACCGGCCGCAAAAATCCCGGTTATAAGCGGCACCCTGCTTATTCTCGAAGGCACTACGGCAAAACCAGCGGCAAATTGGACGGTAACGCTCGAAAACGCCAAAGACGAGCACAGCTTCGCATTGGACGAGAAAGGCTCGTTTGCAGCCAAAGACGTGGCCGGTGGCGCCTACGAAGGCACGGCAACCAACACCACAGGCAACGCTATTTGCGATTTCCCGCTCATGATACCGCCCTCTACCGGCAATTCCATTGCACTTCCGTCCATAACCTGCACAGAACTCTACGCTCTGACCTCTATGGAAGGTAAAAATTACTCGGTGCAGGTCGGCGCATTCAAGGAAAGAGACAATGCAGAAGAAGTTCTTCGCCGCTTCAAAGACGGCGGCTTCGACACCTTTATATACGAAGACACGCTTGTCAGGGTATGGGTCGGCAGCTTCGAAAAAAGAGGCGATGCCGCGCGCCTCGCACGCAACCTGAGAAAATCAACGGACAGCGACGCCTACGTCATGGAATTCGCAAAAACTTCGCTCACCCCGAAAACAACAGGAGCAGCAAGCTCCTTTACGGTACAGGCCGGTGCCTTCCTCGTCCCCGAGCACGCTGAAGAACGGTTAAACACTCTAAGAGAAAAAGGTTACGATGCCTTTATATATAGCGACAGGACATTCTCACGGGTGCTGGTCGGTAAGTTCGACAATCTCGCCGAAGCAACATCGCTTGGGCGAAGCATCGAAGCAAAAGAAGGATTCGACACATTCGTAACCGCCGTTACGCGCGCCCAACTTGCGTCTCGCGCAGGCAAACGCAGCTATTACGCAGTGCAGGCCGGAACCTTCAAAAACCGCTCTGAGGCCGAGGCTCTTCTTAAATACTATCGGAGCGAAGGCTACGATGCACACATATACGAAAACACCACGATACGCGTGCTGATAGGCAAATTCAATACAAAAAAAGAAGCCTCAGAAGAACGCGGCCTGATAAAGAAACGCTTGGCCAAAGAAACTTCCGTTGTTGAAATCAAACCGGCACCCGGCAAACAACCTTAGAGGCAAAATCAAAATCCTGGCACTCGAATTCGATAACAACACCAAAAAACTGCTCCGCTGGAAACACGGAAAACTAAAGTAAAAACAGCTGGTTACTCAAAAAACAAGGGGCGGCCATAGGGCCGCCCCTTCTCTGTTGCACGATTATCTTTGAAACTTACTTCTTGGTCGTGGTCTTTGCCGGTGCCGGAGCTGCTGCAGGAGCCGGAGCTGCCGCAGGTGCAGGAACTGCCGCAGGGGCCGGAGTTGCCTCAGGTGCCGGTGCTGCCGCAGGTGCTGCGGGCGGAGCAGGAGCCGGGGCCGGGGCCTCGCTCTTACAACCGGTCATTACCGCGAGCGGGAGCACAAGTGCTGCCGCTGCAAACATCGCAAATATCTTCTTCATTTTTTCTTTCCTCCAGATGGAATATTTTTTTAACGCATAC
Source organism: Deltaproteobacteria bacterium (assembly GCA_029858205.1). Classification (NCBI taxonomy): domain Bacteria; kingdom Pseudomonadati; phylum Myxococcota; class Myxococcia; species Deltaproteobacteria bacterium. The sequence goes on from JAOUFM010000002.1 coordinate 283,713, forward strand.
CCTGAGGGTTATATATCAAGAACCATGATAGGTTTAATCAAGAATATTACTCTCATATTTGGCAAGTGTCAAGAGCTAAAAATTTTTCGCCTGTGTGCGCCTTGACATGCCGCTGATATCGGCTATATTCTACTCATAGCACGGCGCACACCTAAAGCCACACACCTTTGCCCCGCCTGCAAAAACCGCAAAGGAGGTAACACGCGATGCAACCAACACTCAAACCGAAAATACATCGCGACTACATGCACACCATCGCAAAAAATATTGCAACAGGAATCAACAGCGAGGAAATCTCGAAAAACAGGGGCGGCTCAAGGCGGCTTCTTGCGAAACTTGCCGGCACGCTGACACTAAACCTTGCGCTGGACTACCAGTCTATATATCCGCTTCTAAACGCCCACGTCGACGAAAACATAAGAAGCAGCGCGGAAAAACTAAAAACAAAAGTAGCGAACCTTGGCAATACCGCAGAGATATACATACGCAAATGGGAAAGCGAGACATCCATATTAAACGCCACAGAGGCTTTTGTGACGGACACAAAAGAACTTTTCTTTACCCTGGCGCAAACGATAGAGGAAACAAACAATGTCATGGCTCCGTTGACCGAGCTGCCGGGACAGTAAAACACAAAAAAATACGGCGCAAGGGAATTATCCCCGCGCCGCAACATATACTTACCTAAGAGAAAATCAGGCGTTCTTTAGCGCGCCAAACGCCGCCTTTGCCGTTTCCTCGGCCTCTCTTACCGTATCGCTTATGCCTATGCCCTTATACGCGCTTCCGGTAAGATAAAGCCCCTTGTGCCTGGAGCTAAGCTTCATTATCTCCTCCACTCTCTCTATGTGCCCGATAGTGTACTGCGGCATGGAGTTCTTCCACCTGTATATGCGCGTTAGCACAGGAACCGCGTCTATTCCCATTATGTCCTTCAACTCGGCCCTCACAACAGCGCTCATCTCCTCATCGGTCATATCAACGAGCGCGGCGTTCGAAGCGCCTCCGACAAAGCACCTGATAAGCACCTTATCATCGGGCGCCCTGCCCTCCCACTTAACCGAGCTCCACGTGGCTGCCATGATTTTCCTGCCCTCTGTCCTCGGTATGACAAAGCCGAAACCGTCTAACGGGTGTTTTATGTCTTTTTTCTCGAATGCGATAGAAACGGTCGCTGTTGAAACATACGCAATCGTTCTCAAAAGCTGTGGCAGTTCTCTGTCAACGCCGCCTATGAGGTTCGCGGTCACATGCGCAGGGGTTGTGAATATTACCGCATCCGCCCTCAGAGAAGACCCGTCGCCAAGTGTTATGGCATACCCGAGTTCCTTATTCTCCTTTATATCAGCGGCCATGGTATTTGTGCGTATCTCGACCGCGTCCTTTGACCTCTCCACAAGCTTATCTATCAGTTCGACAAGCCCGCCCTTTAGCGTCATGAACATCGTGGGCCTCGGGCCTGCCTGAGAAGCCGCGGGCTTTGCGCCGCCGTGCATACCGCCGCTCTTCATCCTCGCCAGCATGCCTTTTATCAGACTTCCGTACTTTTCTTCGAGCTCAACGAACTTCGGAAAACTCGAGCGAATGCTCATGGTATCGGGGTCCCCTGCATGCACTCCGGCAACGAGCGGCTCTGCTATCTTATCCAGGGCCTCTTTACCAAGCCTCCTTGTCACGAACTCGGCAAGGCTCTCGTCCTTATTTCCTTTTTTCTTAGGTATAAAGAGCTCAAGCCCCATCCTTATCATTCCGGGTATGGAGATAAGACTGCTCGTAAGAAGCGGGAGCATCTTTGTCGGGACCATTAATATGACGCCTTCTGGCAGAAGATGAAGCTTGCCTTTTGAAAGAACAAAGGTCTTGCCTCTTGGCCTGGCGGTCGGCATGAGCCTGTCGCCAAGCCCAAGCTTTCTGCAAAGCGCCATTGCCCATGGCTTTTCGGATAAGAAACAATCCGGCCCGCCCTCTATGAGATAACCCTCTGTCTTCTCGGTGC